>JBEKNM010000583.1:0-3270 GCA_049522835.1 Mycobacterium sp. | reverse complement strand
TTTCGACACGAGACCGGGGAGCAAAGTAGCCGGCCCGTCAACGCTGTCAATGACCTGTTCGGTCCCAGACACCAATAATCGAGGGAAACAAAGACATTCATTACGAGTCTGGATGCAATGGGCGCTCTTCAGCCGATCGACACCACCTGGTCGATCGAGTCCCTGGGAAGGTCGCCGTCAACGATCGCGGTCACCTCCAGTTTGTTCAGGTTGATCGCGCCTTTGTGGTTGGTCAGGAAAGCGATGTCGGCGGCATCGCGACCGGTGGCGATGCGCACCAACGACTGCCTTGGCGCTAACAGGGTCGCGTCGACCGCTCGCCATTGTCCCTGGACAAATGCCTCGGCGACCGCATGAAAGTCCATAGGGCACAAGCCCGGCGCGTATACCGCAACCACCCGGGCCGGCACGTAGACTGCCCGTAGCAGCGCTACCACCAGGTGGGCGAAGTCACGGCACACTCCGGCACCGGCAAGCAAAGTCTCCACCGCTCCGTCTATCGGGTCGCTGGAGCCAGGCACGTAGTTCAGCCGGGTTCCCACCCAGAGGGACACCCTCTCCAGCAGAGCTGCCGAATCAAGGTAGTTGCCGAATTCTGTTGCGGCGAAACCGTAGAGCTTATCTGCCTCGGCGTAGCGGCTGGGGCGCAGGTACATCGACAGGTCGTAGTCGGTCACTGGCGCCGGGTCGGTCCGGCCGACGATCGTCGCAGCGTAGCGGACCGCCAAGTTGCCTTCCGGCACGTCCAACTTATGGATGCGGTTGCCGTGCACACCGCTGATCTCTATCGGCTGGAGCGGCTTTCCGTCTAGCACGAACGATAACAGCTCCGATACTTCAGTTTTCGGATGCGGCGCGACAGCAATCTGGAACTCTAGTGTCGTCGGTGCGGTGATCTCGGCTTCGAGTTCTGCGCTTACCTCTCGCTTCATAGCGTCGATCGCGACCGTAGCGGCGTCCCGCCGGGCAGGCTCGAACGCGACGCTTGACACTGTGAGCGCTCCTTGGCCACGAAACCCATACCCATACGGATTACGTTATCGTGACGAACATTCCACGGCCCGATCCAGGGCTTGCTCACGCGTGGCCCTTCAATTAATTTGTGGGCCAAGCGCTTCAAGGAGTTCCCCCTAGGATCGCGAGGCGGACGGCGATGTGTTGCGGGTAAAACCACTATGCAATAACAGCATTCGTCCTGCGGAGAGTACCGGTGCTGGGAGGCATCAAACCGTCATTGCGGGATCTGCACTACCAACTTGCGCGAGTCCAGAAACCCGCCTGCGTCGCGCGCACACTGTGCTTTCAGCACGCGCGGCCCGCACAATGTCGTCGCCCGCCCGGAATTCTTGCGTGCCCGATTCTACCGGATAAATGGGAAGAGTCGCGGCTTGACGCAGCACCATGACGGCCAGCGTGCTGGGGGTTCTGCACGGTACCACCAGGAGATTCGCCGAGGCCAGACTGCCGGTGACCATCATCAGACGTTGGTGTCCGATAATCCTGCCGGAGTCCGCCGTTTTTACGCGATTCAGCCCGTCGAGAACTGGCGAACCCTCCAACGACGACCAGTTGACGCTGATCGCGATGATTTCACCTAATCGCGTGGATAGGGCGTCAATCAGCTCGGGAAGCTCGCGCGCTATCGAGGCAGTACGCGGCCACCATGCCCCGTCAAGGGACTTACCCAATTCAAGCGCCAACGCAAGCCGGACCGGGCTAGCCAAGCGCCGACCGCGCACCGCTCTGTTCATGGTGCTGACATTGTCGCGACCGAAACGACGGGTCCGGCCCACGCAGGAAAACCATGGTGCCCGATTAACCCCGAGCATCCTGGTATCAACGAACTCTCTACCGCCACAACGCGATCCGGACATGACTCTCGGTGATCCATTGACGACCCTTCACCTCGGGTTGACCCGGCACACAAGTGTGGGGATCGACTAACGAAGCCAATCATTGATGATCATTTCGATTGTGGTCACGTCTGAGGATCAGCATTGGCATGGATAACTTCGCCATTAACACTACACCTCCGGGACGAAACCACGGCGATTCGGGCATCAGGGTAAAGCCATGTCGCCCCAACAGCTTTCCCCGGACGGACCCGGGACGACTGTCACAAAACCGGATATCTTGCGAAAACCATTGCGTAAAGCCCTAAATCGCGCACCACGATCGCCGGCTACGCTCGGCCCGGCGGGTGCCTGTTAAGCGTGCTACCCTGACGCAGGATGTCTTTCCGTACATCCTTTCTGAATGAGAAAGTTGAAAGTTATGACACAGGGAACTGTGAAGTGGTTTAACAGCGACAAAGGCTTCGGTTTTATCGCTCCTGACGGCGGGGAAAAGGACGTGTTCGTTCACTACTCGGAGATCAGCGGGAGCGGTCATCGGTCGCTTGAGGAGAACCAGCGCGTTCAATTCGAGGTCGGCCAGGGTGCCAAGGGCCCCCAGGCAATAGGAGTGACAGTCATTTAACAACGCCTTTCGTCGCATGTGGGCTGGCGGGCAGTGCCCTGCCGGCCCACATCCGTTTGGGTGCCAGAGAGTGGCACGCGAGTAGCATGGGTGGTATCGGCGGTATGTCGCACGCGACCGTTTGAGATTGTGTCATCGCCGATTTAAATGACTCGGCCGGTTCGCGGCCAAAGACAGGGGCGTCGTATGACGCGACACAGCAGCCAAACCGCCGCCAGATCAGAGTACGCGCTGCCCGAGAACACCCCGCGACTGCGCCTAAAACCCAAGGCACCCACTACCGGGTATGTCGATGGAGCATGGTGGCCGCACAGTGACGACCTTCTGATTGAACTTCCAGACCTGCTGGCGGTGCTATCAGTACGACTCGGCCGCATTGATCGCGTGATCTACAACCTGACCGAATGGGCGAGCGCCCCGGCAAAGCTACCGATCGACGGACACGTGGTCCGACTCGCCGGGTACTACCGACAGCCGGTCAACACTGTCGAGGTACTCGGCAACCACAACAAGATCGTCCTTCTGGTAGTACCCGCTCGCAGCGAGCCGGACCGTGCCCACGACACCATGATGGCCGCGGCGGCACCGAACAACGCCTCGACGATTGACTGCCTTCTGCACGACTAGCACGCAAGGCGCAGCAGCCCCGACCGGAACAGCGGGGCGCCGAATCGTCTGGAATCCTCAAGGTTCGGCGAGTGGCGCGGCGCGATCATTTCCCGCATGCGCCAGGTGCCGGCCTGCGATCCGTCGACAGACAATCCGGATAGCCACGATGACGTACGTGTCCTG
>JBEKNM010000582.1:0-3274 GCA_049522835.1 Mycobacterium sp. | reverse complement strand
GCCGGCGGGTTGACGGTACTCGGTCCCGGTCAAACCATTCCGCTGGCCCGCACCGAACCGGCGCTGGATCTGGACGCGGTGATCGGAGGCTTTCGTCCGCTGTTCCGTGCGCTGAACCCGGAGCAGGTCAACGCGCTGAGCGGACAGTTGTTGCAGGCGTTTCAGGGGCAGGGCGCCACGATCGGGTCATTCCTGGACCAGGCGGCGGCAGTGACCAACACGTTGGCTGAGCGCGACCAACTGATCGGGCAAGTCGTCGGCAACCTCAACGTGGTGTTGGGGTCGCTGGGCGGCCAGAGCGACCGGCTGGACAAAGCGGTGACGTCGCTGTCGCAGTTGATTCACGCGCTGGCAGAACGCAAAACCGACATCTCCAACGCGGTGGCCTACGCCAACGCGGCTGCCGGATCGGTCGCCGACTTACTGTCGCAGGCCCGGACACCGTTTTCGAAGGTGGTTCATGAAACCGACCGGGTCGCGGGCATCGCCCTTGCCGACCATGACTACCTCGACAATTTCCTGAACACGCTGCCGGACAAGTACCGCGCGCTGGACCGCCAAGCGATGTACGGCGACTACTTCAGCTTCTACCTCTGCGATGTCGTGCTCAAGCTCAACGGAAAGGGAGGCCAGCCCGTTTACGTCAAAGTGGCCGGTCAGAGCTCGGGACGGTGCACGCCCAAATGAAATCGTTCGCTGAACGCAACCAGCTGGTCGTCGGCGCCTTCGGCGTCGCGGCAGTCGCCGGGATTGTGCTCGCCGCGCTGCAGTACCAGAAGCTGCCGTTTTTGAACCAGGGCAAGAATTGCTCCGCCTATTTCGCCGATGCAGGCGGGCTGAAGGACGGCGCCGCCGTCGAGGTCTCGGGTTATCCGGTCGGAAAAGTGTCCAGCCTCGAACTCGATGGGCCTGGCGTGCTGGTCAAGTTCAAGGTCGGCGGAAACGTTCGGCTGGGGGACCGCACCGAGGCCGCGATCAAATCCAAAGGCCTCCTGGGTAGCAAGATCCTCGACGTGACACCCCGCGGCGAGGGCCAGCTCAACGGTGCCATCCCGATCGACAGGACGATGTCGCCCTACCAGCTGCCTGATGCGCTTGGCGACTTGTCCAACACGATCAGCGGGCTGAACACCGACCAGCTGTCCAACTCGCTGGCCGCGCTGGCGCAAACCTTTGCCGGTACCCCGCCGGATCTGAGGAGTGCGGTGCAAGGGGTGGCGCGGTTTGCGCAAACCCTCAACGATCGCGACGCGCAACTGCGCAACCTGCTCGACAATGCGGCCAAAGCGACCGGTGTGCTGGCCATGCGCACTGACCAAGTGGTCAGCCTGGTTAGGGACACCAACGCGCTGCTGGCGCAACTGCGGACGCAAAGCAGCGCCTTGGATCAGATTTGGGCCAATATCTCCGCGGTGTCGCGGCAACTGAAGGGATTCATCGCCGAAAACCGCCAGGAGCTGCGGCCGGCGCTGGACAAGCTCAACGGCGTACTGGCGATCGTCGACAACCGCAAAGAGCGCGTGCAGCAGTCCATCAAGCTGCTCAACACCTATGCCATGTCGCTCGGGGAAGCCGTCTCGTCGGGCCCGTTCTTCAAGGCATACGTGGTGAACTTGCTGCCCGGCCAGTTCGTTCAGCCGTTCATCAGCGCCGCCTTCTCCGACCTGGGACTGGACCCGGCCACCTTGTTGCCGTCGCAGCTGACCGACCCGCAAACCGGCCAGCCAGCGACCCCCGGGTTGCCGATGCCGTACCCGCGGACCGGCGAGGGCGGGGCGCCGCGGTTGAATCTGCCCGACGCGATCACCGGCAACCCGGGCGACCATCCGTGCGGTTTGCCCGGCTTGGCGTTGCCAGGCCCTGGCTGCTACCCCGATCGGCTACCGCCACCGGCCCCGCCGCCCGGCGGCCCACCGCCTGGGCCACCTGCGGTACCGCCGCCCGGCCTGCAGTCAATACCAGAACCGACACCGTCGCCGGTCTATGTGCCGGCACCGGGTGAGGTGCCGCCCGCGCAGCAGCCGGGAGGCCGACCGTGATAGGGAGGCTGCGACGGGCTCGCGTGGTGCTGGCGACCACCCTCATTCTGGTGCTCGTCGCCGGGGTGTTCGTCGCAATGCGGGCCGCCGGCGAGGCCGCCCGGACGATCGTCGTGGCGTACTTCGACAACAGCAACGGCGTGTTTCCCGGTGACGACGTGCGCATCCGGGGCGTGCCGGTGGGCAAGGTCCTCGCCATCGAACCGCAGCCGCTGCGGTCCAAGATTTCGTTCTGGTTCGATCGCAAGTACAACGTCCCGGTCACTGCTAATGCCGTGATTCTTTCGCCGCAGCTGGTAACCGGTCGAGCTATACAGCTGACGCCGCCCTATGCCGGCGGACCCACGATGCAGAACGGGTCGGTCATCCCGCAGAACCGCACCGCGGTTCCGGTCGAATGGGATGACCTGCGCGAGCAACTCCAGCGGGTGACTGAGTTGCTGCAGCCCACCCGGCCGGGCGGGGTGAGTACGCTCGGTGCGCTCATCAACACCGCGGCCGACAACTTGCGGGGGCAAGGTGGCACCATTCGCGACACCATCATCAAGCTATCGCAGACGGTGTCCGCCCTGGGCGACCACAGCAAAGACATCTTCGCCACGTTCAAAAACCTGTCGACGCTGGTGTCGGCGCTGCACGACAGTGCCGATCTGCTCGAGCAGCTGAACCACAACCTGGCCGCGGTGTCGTCACTGCTGGCCGATGACCCCAACAAGGTGGGTCAGGCCGCCGAGGACCTCAACGCGGTGCTGGCCGACGTGCGCAGTTTCACCGCAGACAACCGCGAAACGCTGGGCACCGCGTCAGACAAGCTGGCTTCCATCACCACGGCGCTGGTGGACAGCCTCGACGACATCAAGCAGACGCTGCACATCGCCCCGACGCCGTTTGTGAATTTCAACAATATCTACGAGCCGGCCAACGGTTCGCTGACCGGTGCGCTGGCGGTCAACAACTTCGCCAACCCGATCTCCTTCCTCTGCGGAGCGGTGCAGGCCGCCTCCCGGCTGGGGGGCCAGCAAGCGGCGAAACTCTGCGTGCAGTATCTGGCGCCGATTTTGAAGAACCGCCAGTACAACTTCCCCCCGTTAGGGGAGGACCTCTTCGTCGGTCCACAGGCGAGACCCAACGAGGTCACCTTCAGCGAGGACTGGATGCGGCCTGACTACGTTCCGCCGGCAGTGAATAGCACGCCGGCGGCCCCACCGGCTGCCCCTGGTCCGCCGGCGGCGGTG
>JBEKNM010000581.1:0-3288 GCA_049522835.1 Mycobacterium sp. | reverse complement strand
GCGCACAGTCTCGGCAACAGCAGCGCACCAGCGAAATAATCAGCCTCTCGTTCACGCTGTTTGGGATCAGACACCCTTCGCCGGCTGTGCAGCACGACATGGCCAAACTCGTGGGCAAGAGTGAACCTCTGCCGATCACCGGCCATACCCGTGACGAAACCAACTGATGCCCTGGGTGAACGCGCCGACCAGTGCCACATACCGCAGTGGCCCTCGAGCAACGTGTCGTTTCCAAACGGTGCCGACATCGAAGCGACCGCAATGCCCGCCCGTTCCATCATGCGCGTCACGTTGCGAATGGGCGCATCACTATCGAGACGGTAGGCCTGCCGGATATCACCCGCGAGCAGATCGAGGTCGTGTTCGCTGAGGATGTCACGGTGTTCGGCAACGGGAATACCGACACGCTTGAGCCGCACAGGTGCTTCGGCGAGCACTGCTGAGATCCGTTCGATCTCCTTGAACGCCTGAATGACGAAGTCTTGTTGTTTGGCATTTACCCGAGAGTTCTTCGGGAAGTTGATGTCGTCAGCGGAGTAGGACGGGGTGCTGTAGTGAAAGAACGATGTGGGTGTCGCGGTGGCAGAGCAAATTCTGTGGATGGCTGCCGGCGTCAGTTCCGCCTTCCTGCGTTCAATGTCGGACAGGTGGGACTGGCCGATTCCGCTCAGGCTCGACAGCTCTTTCTGGGTGAGTACGAGAAGTCTTCGCAAATCGACAACGCGACGGCCGCGGCTCAATTGGACTCACCTACCGTCCATCACCCGGGGCGCCGGCATCGCCCTCGTCGATGTCGAATTCGTCGAGGGTCTCCACGTCGCCAGCTGTGTCACGAACGACATCTCCAACTTCTTTGACTCATTTACGGCGATCACCTAATGGAGACGCATGAGGGCTACTCAGTAGTAACTTATAAAGTAATATCTAAAAAAGTTGACGTATTGTCAAACTGTGGATGCGGTTATTGAGCCAGGTGCACTCAACGTATTCGCCGACGGAGAGTTTACCGATGTTGGATCCAAACCGATAATATCGGTAATGGTCCGATAATATCACCATGCGAATAAACGTCGACGCTCCTGCCGGACGGTATCCGTCCGATCGTTAAGCGTCTTTACGAGGCTTTTGAGCTGGCTCGGGATCGATTCAATTCGATTCCTGAATTACTAAGCGGGGAGGACCAAAATTCCCGAAATGCTGGCTGTGAAAACAGTGACGACGGATCCGTCAAAGTCGTGGTTGGCGCAGCGGAGTCACCGCCGAATCTCTTAGGCCGAACCGCGGTGGGGCTCTGGAATCCAGCTTTGCAGCAACCCAGGTGAAACGCCCAGCGCCGAACTTGCCGCGAAGTAAGGGTGCGCGCCGTGCAGTGCGACCAACTCGGTATGCAGCAGCACCGGGGACTCGCGGCCGACGTCGACCGGCTCCTTCTCGCGCCACCCGCGACTGGAAAGCTGAATCATCAAGGAACGCTGGCGGTCCCGAGTTATCAGACCCAGACGCTGCGCGCGAGCAACGATGGCGTGCAGTGAAATCCCAAACTGCGCCTTGATCTCCATGTAGCCGCGCAAAGTCAGCGACTCCGCGATGTCTTCCTCGGCGCACAGTCTCGGCAACAGCAGCGCACCCGCGAAATAATCAGCCTCTCGTTCACGCTGGTCGGGATCAGACACTGTCCGCCAACTGTGCAGCACGATATGGCCAAACTCGTGCGCAAGAGTAAACCTCTGCCGATCACCGGTCATACCCGTGACCAAACCAACCGATGCCCTGGGCGACCACGCTGGATGGTGCGACATACCGCAGTGGCCCTCAAGCAACGTGTCGTTTCCAAACGGTGCCGACATCGACGCGATCGCAATGCCCGCCCGTTCCATCATGCGCGTCACGTTGCGAATGGGCGCATCACTGTCGAGACGGTAGGCCTGCCGGATATCACCCGCGAGCAGGTCGAGGTCGTATTCGCTGACGATGTCACTGTGTTCGGCAACCGGAATACCGACACGCTTCAGCCGCACAGGTGCTTCGGCGAGCACTGCTGAGATCCGTTCGATCTCCTTGAACGCCTGAATGACGAAGTCTCGTCCTTTGGCACCCACCCGAGAGTTCTTCGGGAAGTTGATGTCATCAGGGCAGTAGGACGGGGTGCGGTATTGAAAGAATGATGTGGGTGTCGCTGTGGCAGAGCAAATTCTCTGGATCGCTGCCGGCGTCAGTTCCACGTTCCCGCGTTCAATGTCGGACAGGTAGGACTGGCCGATTCCGCTCAGGCTCGACAGCTCTTTCTGGGTGAGTACGAGAAGGCTTCGCAAATCGACAACGCGCTGGCCGAGGGTCGGAAACCTCTGCAAGTGCCTGATTGGTGTGGCAGGCGCAGTGGGCCTTGTCGCCGCAGGAGTGAGGTACATCGCTAGCGGATGGCCAGGCCGGTCAGCGCCCGCGAAATCACCAGGCGCTGGATCTCGCTGGTTCCCTCGAAGATCGTGAAGATCTTTGCGTCGCGGTGCATCCGCTCCACGGGGTAGTCGCGGGTATACCCGTTGCCGCCCAGGATCTGGATGGCTTCATCAGTGACGTAGACCGCGGTCTCGCTTGCCACCAGCTTGGCCATCGATCCCTCCGCCGAGTCGAAGCTATGGTTGTTGCGCGCCATCCAGCCAGCCCGCCAGACCAGCAGACGAGCGGCGTCGATGCGGCTTTTCATGTCCGCCAGCTTGAACGCCACCGCCTGGAATTCACCGATCTTGCGGCCGAACTGCTCGCGCTGGCAGGCATATTCGAGCGCGTATTCATAGGCGGCGCGTGCCACGCCGACAGCCATCGCGCCGACGGTGGGGCGGGTGCGCTCGAAGGTCTTCATCGCCGCCTGCCCTCCTGCGGAGGTACCGGATTTGGCCCGAGTGACGCGTGCTTCGAACTTCTCCCTGCCGCCCAGGATCAGGTCCTCCGGGAGACGGACGTTGTCGAGCACCACCTCGGCGGTGTGCGAAGCGCGGATTCCGTGCTTTTTGAATTTCTGCCCCTGAGTCAGACCTTTGGTGTCCGGCGGGATGAGGAATGTGGCCTGGCCGCGGGTGCCGAGTTCGGGGTACACCGATGCCACCACGATATGCACGTTGGCGATGCCGCCGTTGGTCGCCCAGGTTTTGGTGCCGTTGAGGATCCACTCGCGGGTCGCCTCGTCGTAGCGCGCACGGGTGCGGATGGCGCCGACGTCAGAACCCGCGTTGGGCTCCGATGAGCAGAACGCACCGAGCTTGGGGTCGCCGGGCGTCCCGAACATCTCAG
>JBEKNM010000580.1:0-3301 GCA_049522835.1 Mycobacterium sp. | reverse complement strand
ACCCGTGCGGTCGCGGCGTCGTAGCGCGGCCAGGGCGCCGACGGCGCCGTAGACGGCCGACGACCACTCTGTGTCGCGCGCGCCCGACTGGTACGGAACCTGATCCTCGCGTCCCTTCATCGCCAGCGCTCCGCTTTCGGCTTCGATGATGAACTGCGTCGTCGGCCGTCCGACCCACGGGCCTCGCCGGCCGTATGGCGTAATGGACAGAACGACCAGGTCGGGACGGGTGGCGAGGAGCTCGGTCAGCTTCGAGTCGATCGGCTCGAATGACTCGACGACGATGTCGGCGGTCGCGACGAGCGTGGCGACTTCTGCGGAGTCGAGGTCGGCCGTGCGCAGGCGCTTGCCTGCGTTGAGGAATCGATAGAGCGCGCTGTCCTCGCTCAGCGTCGTTCCGTCGGCGCTGACGTGGCGAATGGGGTCGCCGACCTCGGGCCGTTCCACTTTGACGACCTCGGCGCCCGCGTCGGCGAACAACTTGGTCGCGTAGGGACCGGAGATGCCGGTCGACAGATCGAGTACCAGCACGTCGGCGAGGTGCGTCACGGCGATTCCTTTCATGACAGACAGCATGACGCCCCCGCAGGCCCATCGACGCAGCGCAGCTGCGGCCAAGCGCGATTCGGGCCACCACCGGCTGTCGGTTGCACCCGCGAGGTGAATGATTGATCATTCGTAGCCTACTACAAGTCGGAACTCATCTACGGGCCGCCCAATCGGCGGTGCTTAGCCTGCGCAACCTGCTTGAGGACATCACCGCCTGGGGCTGGGAACAGGCGCCGCAACAGCTCGTCTTCACCGCCGACGTCCCCAAACTCGATCAGCCGCTGCCCCGCGCGCTGGCACCTGATATCGACGCTGCAGTCATGAATGCCGTTGCTCGCCTAGAGGATCCGTTCGCCCGTGTCGGGTTGACGGTGCTACGCGGTGCCGGGCTGCGGGTCGGGGAGCTGCTCGACCTGGAACTAGGCAACATCATCGACTACGGGCCCGCCGGCAGCTGGTTGAAGGTGCCACTGGGCAAGCTGGCCACCGAGCGCAGGGTGCCCCTGTCCGCGGCCACGGTTGCTGTCCTTGACGAGTGGGTCGCTTTGCGTGGCGCCCACCGGCCGCTCACGCACCCGCGCACCGGTGAGCTCACCGATTTCCTGTTCACCCACCGCGGGCGTCGGCTCGGTTGCACGCGGCTGTGCAACGGGCTGATGGCCGCCGCCGAATCCGTCGGGTTAAGTGGGCCCGACTATGGCGTGATTACGGTCACGCCTCATCAGCTGTGCCACACCTGGGCGACCGAGTTGGCCAACGCCGGCATGAGTCTGCAGGTGCTGATGGCGCTGCTGGGTCGCACCACAGATGACACTGCGCTATGCCACCCTCGCCTCAGGACGACCAACGTCGCAGCCTTTGCCACGCAACCCAATGTGGCGCCGGCTTCGCGCGACCGTGGTGCTGCGGGGCGCCGCCCGGGCGGCCGAGTTGTGCTTGCTACACGGGCGATTTGTTCAGTTGGATGGAGTCTACCGACTTGAACCTCGGGATCACAGCCACGCAGGCGGCGGCGATCAGCGGCGGAATCGCGAAAGCGTAGAAGTTCCATTGGACCGCAAGCCCGGAGCCTGCGATCCAGCCGCCGATCGCCGGACTGAGTATGCCACCGAACCGGCCTAAGCCTTGGGTCAATCCGATTGCGGAACCGCGCGCCGCCGCAGGGAAGTAGTCGGCGGTGAAGCCGTATAAAAGTGCAGCCGTGGCGATCGTGCCGATGCCCGCGAGGTATGTGACCACCATCAACAGACCGAACGGCATCTTAATGCTCAGTGCGAGCAATGAGAGCGAACCGAGAACGAAGAGCGGCACGATAACGCGTCGGGACCCGATTCGGTCGGCAAAGAGCGAACTGACAACCGTTCCGGTCCCCGCGCCGATCTGCAGCGCCAGGGTTGCCTGCAGAGCCGCGTCCTGTGCGTGGCCCGCTGTGCGCATGATCTGTGTGAGCCAGGTGCCGAGACCGTAGATCACCAACAGTGCGCAGAACGTGGCTGGGACGAGCAGGATTGTTGCAGCGCGGAACTGCGGTGAGAGCACCAGCCCGTACCCGCGACCGGCCCCGCGTGCTTCGTGGGCGGCGTGTTCGCGTAGACCGGCCTCGACGTCAACACCGTAGCGATTGGCCACCTCGCGCGCTTCGTCGAGTCGTCCGTGTGAGATGAGCGCATTCACTGATTCAGGGAGCAGGAAGTACATCATCGGCACCAGCACGATGAACGCGAACGCGACCACGAACAGCGACCGCCAGCCGTAATCGGGCAACAACCAAAGCGCAAGGAGGGAGGCGACGATCGCTCCGAGCGAAGATCCGGTGAGCACCACGCCGTTGTGGAGCTGGCGACGATTCCGTGGAGCGAACTCGGCGGTCACCGCGATCGCACAGGGGACTACCCCGCCGAGCCCGACTCCGGTGAATACGCGTGCGGCTCCGAACAGCTCCGGGGAGCTAGCGAAGGCGCACACCAGCGATCCGACCGAGAACCACGCGACGCCGATCATCATCAGGTTGCGTCTGCCGATCCAGTCGGTCAGTGGCCCAGCCACGAGCAAACCCACAGACATGCCGATCAACGTCAGGCTGCCGATGTAGCCGGCTCCATGCTTTGTGAGCTCCCAGCCCGGCTCGTTCAGTAGCTCGGGAACGACGACGCCGTAGAGGAACAGATCGTACCCTTCGGCGACGAGGGTGAACATGGCCAGAGCCACGACGACGAGGCCGCTCCGCGACCGCGATACCGGTTGATTCACTTCAATTCTCCAGAGCGACTTTTCGGGACGCCATACGATTGTTCGGCTTCCCGGTTGTAGGGGTTGTTAGTCGACGCGTACTGCCCCCCGATATTCGTGGGTTTGGGCGAAGCGCCGATCGCGGCCACGCCGCGCGGATTGAACAGCGGATCGCTCACGAGCGAACCCGCAGGCCGTGCAGGGCGGTGCCGGGCACGGCGAACGCTGACAAGCCCGGGATGACCGCGAGCTGGCCGCAGACATCCTGGGCAGTCAGCTCCGGGTCGGCGTAACCGGCTGTGATGCCGACAAATACCTGGGTGACATGCCCGCCCAGGGCACGGAACACGCCCGGCATCGCTTCCGAGGACCAACGCCGCCTGCGACGACACCAGACCATCGGTAGACACTGTGAACCCCGGCGCGGTCCCGGCGAACTTGCGTACCAAGCCGGTGACCGCGCAGATCGGACGGGCCTGCGAATACGCCAGATGCAGGTGATCGCCCGGTCGCACCACGGCGC
>JBEKNM010000579.1:0-3315 GCA_049522835.1 Mycobacterium sp. | reverse complement strand
CATGAAGGAGCGGTCATTACATCTCCTCTGTGCTCAACAGATGTACAGGTTCGCGATCACCGCATTCGCGGGGATGAATCTTTCCCCTCGGTTGTCCTTGATTCCCTGGGTTGCCCTTCTCACATATGCACGGGCGTGCTTGCGGTACGCAGCGATGTATTCATCCACGATGGCCGTGCGCGTCAGCCTTTCAAGCCCATTCCCGGCGGGGGTTGTCCGAGTAGCCAGGGCCGAAGCGTTCCCACTCGCAGAAGCCACCATGATCTGAACAGGTGCCGCTCCGGTGCTGGCTGTGGGAATGAGTGCCATCGCAACAGACGGCTGTTTCGCTTGGGTTCCCGTCAGCCGTTCGACTCAAGACTTACGTATCGGCTACGTAGTCTTCCCGTCGTGCCGGGCTGGCCGCCACGGCAGTCTCAAAGACAGGCCGCTGGTGGCAATCACCAAAGAGGTCGGGTGTTGGTCAATGGGCTGATGCTCAGACTGACATGAATGACAAACAACGTGAGGTGTCAATCGTACCAAGTCCGGGTCCGACGGAGAGCTGGGTTGGGCGACCTTGGCACTGGCCGGGCGAGTGACGGGAATTGGAGATGACAAGAGGGCTAGCACTTTCCAAGTCCACGGACTGCGCCGGGTCCGTTCCGCGCTCAATCGGAGCCCGCTCGGCAAGACGCGTCATGACCGCGCCAGCTGCGGTTACGGGCAACGTCGTGAACGCGGCAGTACCGGATGTGGATTCTGCCGGTGTTCGTTTCAGTCACATAGGTGAGCGGCCGCATTCCAAGCATCTAGTGGTCCGCACCAGTGACGGGGTGAGCCTGGCGGTGTGCGACACCGGCCCGCGTACCGCCGAACACACCGTGGTCTTCCTGCACGGGCTTTGTCTGAATCAAACCTCGTGGGAACGTCAAATCACGTACTTACTGAGCCGATATGGGCGATCCGTGCGGGTCATCAGCTACGACCATCGCGGCCATGGCAGGTCTGCGGCGGCGCCTATGAACACCTACCGAATCGATCAACTGGCCGACGACCTCGCTCATTTGCTCACTGCCCTCGACGTGACCGGGCCGCTTACCTTGGCCGGGCACTCGATGGGTGGGATGACGGCGCTGGCCTACCTCGCCCGGCCAGTCGCCGCGCGCCCCGTGGAACCGCAAGGGCTGATCCTGGTCGCCACGGCCGCCGGCGAGCTCGCGACACGCGGCCTGGCCCGGCTGCTGGCGACCCCTGCCCCCGCGGCGTTGGTTGGGCTTATCGAGCACACTCCGCCGTACGCACTGCACGCACTAGTGTGGCCGGTGCGCGCGACGTTGGACCGCTGGCGTGGACACGGGCGCAGCGCAACCATGGCGGCGGTGACGGCCGCAGCGTTGACCACCACAGCAGTGCCCACCGCGGTCGGGTTTCTGCCCAGCCTGCGCGCCTATAACCAATATGCAACGCTGGCGTCGATTCGGGCGCGGACGGTGGTCATCAGCGGTGGCGCAGACCCTTTGACCCCGCCGTCACACGCCGCCGACATGAGCGCCGGCATCCGTGGTGCAGAGCATATTCATGTTCCCTACGCCGGACACATGCTGCCCCAGCAGGTGCCGCACGTGATCAACGACGCGATCCGCCGAACGATCGCCGTCCGCTCCAGCGCCGATGCCACGAGCCTTCGATGGCTCGAAAGGACGGGATGAGGGCGATGACATATCCAAAGGCGTTGCCGCCGAAGAAACCGACCAACTTTTGCCGACACTTCCTCATCCGCAGGTGCAGCCATGTGGACGATCGCCACTAGTGATGGCCGGCGAGTAGCCAATTTACGGTCGGAGATCGATGCCCGCCGTATCGTCCAGACGTTGGGCATTACCCAGTTGCGTGGTCCCTACTCCTGGGACGTTGTCGATAGCCAAGGGCGTTGGGTCGTCGCTGAGATCAGGCACCGATCAGGCGGTAGGGGCTAATGATTGTCGGGCGTAGTCCGCGCAATCCGGTGATCGGCGACACGGTTTTGTTGCGGGCCGAGAATCGGCAGGGTATCGGTAGCATCGTCGACTCGGATGCGATTAGGTACAAGGTGTATTGGCGTAATGGGCGAGGTGACCTTTGTTGGCATGCCCGCGCCGAGTTGACCGTCCCGCGACTCGATTACGGACGGCGATGGCCATGACATGCCCGTGGCGACGAGCACCCGTGGATGGCGATGCCTTAGCAGGGCGTGGAGGTAGGCAAGTGAATTTCCAAATAGGCGACTCGGTGCAAGTGGGTGCGCGTGTCGGCACCATCACCGACGTCGGCACCGTACTAATCCAGTACAAGACGAATGACGGTGGCTTGCGCGTGGCTTGCCCGTGGGAAGTGGTGAAAATCCCTTCGCTGCCACCAAGGGTCAGCCTCCAACTTTGAGGCCAAGAACGAAGTAGGAGTGGGTCATGATCGTGGAACACGTTGTGCACGAAGCCAACTTGGCCTGGGCGGTCGCTGAAGCAGCCGAGCCATACCTGAGCGCCGTTGAACGTGACGCCGTCTTTGTGGCGATCGGTGCTGGTGAAACGTTCACAGCGATTCGCGGACTGTTGAGATCGGGTGAGATCAAACGGATCCCACTGGATCTCGATCTGCTGCAGCAGTGCAGAACGTGGTTGCGCGGATATGGCGGGCACCACGACGAGCGGCATCTTCGTCGCCTCATCGAGGAGCCACTGATTCCATCCGTGTTCGCGGCTCCGGCCGCCATACGGGCCGCTCGGGTGCCGGCCATGCCAAAACCGCGCAGTTGGCTGCGCTTCTCCGCCCCCGAGACACGCAGCAGACAAGTCGGTCGCCCAGATGCGGAAGCATCACCGGTGGTTCGCCAATCGCCCGCATAGTGGCCATGACGAGCGAGAACCCCACGGACTGAATTACACGTGAGTACACGACCGCAGCCTTCGTGATCAATTGCGCCGCGCGAGAGCGTTTCGTTATTGCAGTCCACTAGACCGAAGTTCCCCCTGATGGGTTGATGTGTGTGCGTTGACCTGGGGTTTTGGGTGTGGGTGGTGTGGGTTACTGCCTACGTGTAGCCCAAGCGATGAGAGACGTCGAGCAGTTCGAGGGCTCGCCGCTGCAGTGCGGTGGGGCTGGTGATCTTGGTGAATGCCGGCATGTCCTGGGCGGGCTGGATCTGGTTTGCGCAGATGGTGGCCAGGTCGGCGAGCAGGCTGGTGAAGCTGTGCACGGGGTAGTCATCGTCGGTGCGTTTGCGCGCGGCCTTCTCAAACGCTGGGTCGGAGCGTTGTGCGGCGGCGACGGGGTTAGCGCGTTTGGCGGCGGCGGGTT
>JBEKNM010000578.1:0-3318 GCA_049522835.1 Mycobacterium sp. | reverse complement strand
AGGCTATTCAGTGGCGGGTCGAACCATCGTCATCACCGGCGCCAGCGACGGCCTCGGTGCAGCCGCGGCCAAGAGGCTGAGCAGAAGTGGCGAGGATGTCGTAGTCGTCGGCCGCTCGCCGCAGAAGACGAAAGCCGTCGCCACCGAACTGGGTGCCGATTACCTGGTGGCCGATTTCGCCGATCTCGCGCAGGTCCGCGCGTTGGCCGAGCAACTGCTGGCGCGCTACCCGCGCATCGACGTACTGGCGAACAATGCGGGCGGTTTCATGGGTGAACGCGAGGTCACCGTCGACGGCCACGAGAAGACGTTTCAGGTCAATCACTTGGCCCCGTTTCTGCTGACCACGCTGCTACTAGATCGGCTCGTCGAATCCCAGGCCAGCGTGCTGAACACCTCCAGCCTCGGCAACAGGATCTTCGGTCACGTCAACATCGACGACCTGGACGCCGAACGCGGCTACCGGGCCAGCAAGGCCTACGGCGACGCCAAACTGGAGAACATCCTGTTCACCAAGGAACTCCACCACCGTTACCACGCTGCCGGAATCTCCACCGCCGCATTCCATCCGGGAAGTGTCGCCTCCAACTTCGGCAATGAAGCGGGGTCGCGGATGATCCGCCTGGTGTACCACACACCGTTGAAGCATCTGTCGCTGATTGGCCCCGAGCAGGGCTCCGATCTGCTGGTCTGGCTGGCCTCCGCCAGGCCCGGTGAGGCCTGGACTTCCGGCGAGTACTACTCGAGTCACTCCATCGCCAGGGCCAACAAGCAGGCTTACGATCCCGAATTGGCTCGCGAACTGTGGGATCGTAGCGCCAAGATGATCGCCAGCTAAATCGCGCGAAAGGCAGACACGTGACCGTCGTCATTGTTGATGCAGGACCCAGCCGGGTCAGTCGCTCCGTCGAAGTGAACGCGCCCGCAGCCGAGCTGTTCGCCATCGTCGCAGACCCGCGTCGTCATCATGAATTGGACGGCTCCGGCACCGTCGGCGACAACATCGACGCGCCCGCGAAACTCGTTCCCGGTGCCCGGTTCACCACCAAGATGAAGATGTTCGGGGTGCCCTACCGCATCACCAGTGTTGTCACGGCGTTGAAGCCGGACGAACTGATCGAGTGGCGTCATCCGGTGGGGCACCACTGGCGCTGGGAGTTCGCCGCGCTGACGCCGACGACCACCAAGGTCACCGAGACGTTCGACTACTCCGACACCGGGCCGGTCAAGGACGGGCTGAAGTATTACCAGCGAACGGGTTTCGCGAAGCGCAACGCAAAAGGCATCGAGGCTACGCTGACGCGGCTCCGCGACCACTACCTGAGGCCGACCGGGTAACTTCGCCAAAGCGATCGCACCCACTTGACCCAATGGCTCCTCGGAATTGGCCGGTCACGCCGACTTACCACGACAAGTGGCTGGAAAATGCCCAACGTCGCGGAGTGCCTGCGGAAACCAGGGTCGAGATCGCCCGCCGGCATGGCATTTCCCCGGAGAGCTTCAACATCCTCGAGAAATTGGAGGAGATCCGCGACCCGGACGGCAAGTCCTTCTTCCTGCTGCCGCCGAGCGCCAGCGGGGACCACGCGCGCTCAGTGGCGCTGATAACCTACGTCTTTAATGCCGGCACCGGCTACGGCAAAGCGGGCAAGCAGCCCCCAGACTTCCCCGAAACGCCTTACTCGGCCGCCGAGGTTCAGCGGATCTTCAACCGGCAGAACGCAAACAGCTGGAGTTACGCCCGGGACGTCAGGTTTGTCCACCGTAACGGAGCCCGCCTTGTCGCCACCCCGAACGGCATACTCATGGGCCTCGGCGGCAACTGGATCCAACGACAGTTCAGCCAGCAGGGCGGCACCGCTTGGGGTGACATCTTCATGGTCAACGTCAGCGTCCCCAGCGACCCCGCCGCGCAGCTCCGCCAAATCGTCCGGTCGGGACACATCTGGTACACCGACGGCAACGGCAGACCCTTCGAGAGCAACCTCGACCTGGACAGGGTGCTCCACCACGAGGAGCGGCACTGTCAACAATGGGCGGCCAAGGGTTACGCGCGCATGCTCAGGGACTACAGCTGGGAAGTGATCCGCGAGAGGGTCTTTGGGAAAGCGAACAGGCTCGAAGAGTACGCTGGTCTGTCCGATGGGGGCTACCCAGCGGATTAGAGAGCGTGAATTCCGTTGTAGAGCACCAGTAAACCGATCACGACCATGATCGCCCCTTCGAGTGCGGCGTGGTTTTGCTCCATCCAGTCTTTGAGACGTGTCAACTGATCGTCGAGTCGGTCACCGGCACCGATGTATGCCAAAACGGGGATCGCGACCGTTGATGCGGAGATAGCGACGAAGACCGCGCCGCTTATCCAGCCGCCCGCGACGCCGAATCCGCCAGTCCCGATGGCCAATCCGGCCGTCGCGGAAACGATCAGCACCTCGGGCCGCAGCGGTGCCAGCACTACCCCGGTCAACCCTGCGCGCACCGGGGTCAGTTTGGCAAACGGACGCATCCAACGCGGCGTGTCACTCTGGCGATGCCGGGTCAGCCACCGGAATATGCCGAACGCGATAAGTGCCGTCCCGAGGGCAACACGCACCCAGGAAGCCCAGGTCGGCGGCGCCTTGTGCAGGTCACCGAGTAGGTCGGAAGCTCCAATGAAGACCGCGGTCAGCGCGGCCAGCCCGAGCAGCCAGCCGCCCAGAAATGCCAGGCTGGCCGGCCGCGGCCGTGGCGCATGCATGACCAGTACGGCCGGAATGACCGTGATCGGCGATAGCGCGATGATCAGCGCCAGCGGAATGAGCTTGGCCAGCACGGAGCCCCAGTTTCCTGCCACGGGCAGCAATCCTTGCATTACAACGGCGCGGATGCATCGTTAACGCGCACCCGGCCGGCTCAATCCCAGGTTTACAGAGCCTGAATTCCGTTGTAGAGCACCATCAGGCCGATCAAGACCAGGATTGCCGCGAGCAGCGCGGCGTTGTTTTTCTCCATCCAGTCTTTGAGCCGTGCCAGCGTATCGTCGAGGCGATGACCGGCGGCCGCGTAGGCCAATACGGGGGTCGCGACCGTTGACGCGGAGACCGCCACGAAGAACGCGGCGCATATCAACTCGCCGGCAACGCTGAGTTGGCTGGTGCCGATGGCCAATCCGGCGACCAGGCACATGACCAGCACGTCGAATCTGACCACCACCAGCGCCAGCCCTGTTATCCCCGCGCGCGTCGGAGAAATGGTGGCGAACGAACGCATCCAGGCCGGCGACTCGGTGTGGCGATGCCGGGTCAGCCATCGATAGATACCGAACCCGATCAGTGCCGA
>JBEKNM010000577.1:0-3322 GCA_049522835.1 Mycobacterium sp. | reverse complement strand
CACGCAGCAGAACGGTGCCGACCACGGCGGCGGCAGCACCCGCGCGAATGACGTCAGCCACCGCCCCGGGGGTGGCCAGCCCACCCGCGGCCAGCACCGGCAGCGGCACGGTCGCAGTGATCTCTTTGACGAGGTCGACGATCGGGACAGGCTGCAATGGCTCCCGCGGCGAGAGCGTTCCAGAATGCCCGCCGGCGGCCGCTGCCTGCACAGCAAGCATGTCGACACCGGCGTCACGCGCTTGCGCCGCCTCGTCGGGCGTTGTCACCGTTTGGACGACAACGCTATTGGCCTGTTGCAGTGCCACTATCACGCTGCGCGGCGGAATGCCGAAGGTGAACGACACCATCGGCACCGGGTCGTCGAGCAACAGTGTGATCTTCTCGTCGAACCTGTCGGTGTCCTCGATCGGCTCTGTCGGTAGTTCCAGACCGAACTGGTCGGCTTCCCGCTGAATGATTTCGGCGTAAGTTCGGTAGCTGTTCGGGTCGACCGGCAACGGGTTGGGCACAAACACGTTGATGCCGAACGGGATTCCCTCGGCGCGAACACTCTTGATCTCACCTTCGACGGCCTCCGCGGTTTTGTAGCCCGCTGCGAGCATGCCCAGGGCACCCGCCCGAGCCGCAGCCGACACCATTGCCGGGGTGGTTGGGCCGCCCGCCATCGGGGCGGCGATCAGCGGAATGGACATCCCAAACTGTGTCAACATCTCTGTGCCCCTGCGTCGGTGTCCGGGTGCCGTGTTGCGCCGAATAAAGCCCGGCTACAGCCCAGTCATCACAATATCGGCGAAAGCACCCCGAGAGCACCCGGAGCGCGTCGGCGGAATCCAGATCAGTGGTTCTCAGAACGTTCCATTCGGACACCAGACCTGAGAGGATGCTTCAGCGTGAAACGGCCCAATTTCTTGGTGATCGTCGCAGACGATCTCGGGTACTCCGATATCGGTGCCTTCGGTGGCGAGATCAATACGCCCAATCTGGACCGGCTCGCCTACTCGGGGATGCGGTTCACCGATTTTCATTCGGCGCCTGCGTGCTCGCCCACCCGGGCGATGCTGCTAACTGGAACCGATCACCACATCGCCGGCATCGGCACGATGCTGGAGGTCGCCGGGCCCGGATTCCAGGGCGCGCCCGGTTACGAGGGCTATTTGAACGACCGGGTCGTAGCCTTGCCCGAGCTACTGCGCGACGCCGGCTATCTGACCTTGATGTCGGGTAAATGGCATCTGGGTAGCACGATCGAGAGGTCGCCGTGGGCGCGCGGGTTCGATCGGTCGTTCGCGCTGCTGCCGGCCGGCGCCAGTCATTACGGGGGCGCTGCAGGCGGGGGTTTCTCACCGGTGCCAACGCTTTACACCGAGGATGACAAGTTCGTCGCGGTCGGCGACGACTTCTACTCGTCGGACTTCTATACCGACACCCTGTTGCGCTACTTCCGAGAGCGGTCGCAGGATCCCGGAAACAAAGATCGGCCGTTCTTCGCCTATCTGCCCTTTCAAGCGCCGCACTGGCCGCTACAAGCACCTGGCGAATCCATCGCGAGCTATCACGGCCGCTATGAAGCGGGTCCGGACGCGTTGCGCGAGGCGCGCCTGGCGGCGCTCAAGCGGCTAGGCCTATGCCCGCCTGATGTCGTGGCGCACCCGGTCGTGGCAGACGGCGCTCCCGAGTGGGCCGATATGACGGCCGACGAGCGCGCGCTTTCGGCCCGCAGCATGGAGGTCTACGCCGCGATGGTGGATCGGATGGACTATAACGTCGGCCGGGTGATCGACTATCT
Organism: Mycobacterium sp.; assembly: GCA_049522835.1. GTDB lineage: Bacteria > Actinomycetota > Actinomycetes > Mycobacteriales > Mycobacteriaceae > Mycobacterium. Next base: position 1,534 of record JBEKNM010000577.1, on the reverse strand, counting down.
CGCAGAGACCGGCGAGCTTGACAACACGGTCGTGATCTTTCTGTCCGACAACGGCGCGGAGGGAGCGATCGTCGAGGCCATGCCGCTGCACGGTGCCCAGATCGTCGCGCAGATCGAAAAGTACTGCGACAACAGCCTAGATAACCTCGGCGGACCCACCTCGTTCATCTGGTACGGCCCGCGCTGGGCACAGGCTGCCACCGCGCCGTCGCGCCTGCACAAGGCGTTCACCACCGAAGGCGGGATCCGGGTAGTCGGGTTCGTCACCTGGCCGGGCTTCGCCCGGCAGCGCCAGATCGGCACAGCGTTCGCGACCGTCATGGACATCGCCCCGACCGTGCTGGAACTCGCCGGCGTGGCACATCCCGGCGCCGCCTACCGGGGCCGCGAGGTAGAACCCATGCAGGGTCGCTCGCTGGTCGAGTACCTGTCGGGTGCCGCCGATGCGGTACATGACACCGGTACCGGCACCGGTTGGGAGTTGTTCGGCCGCCGCGCCATCCGCCAGGGCGACTGGAAGGCGCTCTACCTGCCCGCGCCCTACGGCCCGGGTCGCTGGCAGCTTTACGACCTCTCCGCTGACCGGGGCGAGATCGACGATCTGGCCGCCTCGCGGCCCGACAAGCTGGCCGAGCTGCTCGCGCTGTGGGACCGCTACGTCGCGGACAACGGGGTCATCTTGGATCCCATTTCGGTTTTCGACGTCGACCTGCAAACGCTTGGCGAAGATCAACCAACGCTATAGTCTCAGGCCCTTCCTGATCACACTTGGACGCTCGCGCCGGGCGAACTCCCGGGTCATAGCGAGCAATTTACATGACGCAGATATATGTCCTCTGATATATAATGAGGTCGTGCCTTCTCCATCTGCCTCCACGTCGCCTCGCCCGAGCGACCTTGATGAGGTCGCGGCAATACTGCTGGTACGGACGTCGCGGCTGGCCCGCCTGATAAACCGGATGGGCACTCGCAGCCTGACCCGCACCGAGTCCTGCCTGCTCGATACCCTCAGCGGCGGCCGGCGCACGATCAATGAACTCGCCGAAACTGAGGCGCTGACGCAGCCCGCGGTCAGCAAGCTCGTTGACCGCCTCGAACGACGAGAGCTAGTGGCGCGCCGTCGCGCTGACCGTGACGCCCGCGTCGTGCTCGTCTCGATCACCGCGGCGGGATCGGCCGCTCTCGAGCAGGAGGTCGAGCACGTCCGCAGTCTGATGCGTGAGACGCTGAGCGAATTACCCGCGGGTGACATCGCGACGCTGTTTGCGGCTGATGACGTGTTTGAAAGCTTGATCCAGCGTCTACACACCAAGGCGACGACGCGATGAGGGCCACGGCAACTGGCCGGCAGAAAACGTTGCTCGGCCCGGTATTGATCTTGACCACCGCAGTCGTGAGCATCATCGGCTCGCTCGGTGCTCCCCTGCTCGTCACGGTCGCTCAGCACTTCCACACGTCGATCAGCACGGCGCAGTGGTCCTTGACGGTGACCCTGACAACCGGCGCGGTAGCCTCGCCAATCCTTGGACGCCTG
>JBEKNM010000576.1:0-3359 GCA_049522835.1 Mycobacterium sp. | reverse complement strand
CGTGTTCAGACTCCTGGCGAGCTGGGTCGAGCTGAGGACGGGACTGCCCTCTTCCTCGGCATGGCCCAGCAGGAGCATGACCTTCAGCGCGCTGGAGAACCTGACGTCCAGCATGCTCGTACCCCTTTCTTCCGCCGCGTGGTCCGGGTGGCTCTCGACGCTCCCATATTAGCAACTCTTACAGTTGCATTTCTGCGGGGGGATATGTACTTTTCATTCATGCATATTGCGATCACCCAAGGTGCCCGCCTGCGGGCGCACAAGCGACCGGCCGCCCGTCTGCCGCACGAGCCCGGACACCAACAGGCACGACAGAGAGAACTGGAGAACGTCATGAGCGCCGAGAACGAGGTCAGAGAGATCGTTTCCCGATACAGCCGGGCTGCGGACTGGCGCGACGGCGCGGCGCTGGCAAAGCTCTACGAGGCCGACGCAGTCGTCGAGATCCACTACCGCGGGCCCGATGGGATGGAGTTGCTGGGAACCCTCTCCGGAGGAGCGCAGATCGCAGCGGCCATGTCCACGGCCATGGCGCCCCACCAGCCCCTGGGCTGGAGCCACCACACCACCTGCGACCACCTGGTCTCCGTCGATGGCGACCAGGCCAGCATCGATACCCAGTTCATCACCTTCGACGTCGTCGGAACTAGGAAGCCCGAGGGCGGGTGGCCCGTCGGTACCTTCGGCGCCCAGGGCACCATAAAGCCCATCGAGTCCGGGTACTACCGCTTCGCCTTCCGTCGGACCGACGGAGCATGGCGCATCCGCCACCTGGACGTCATACACGACATCCCCTATGTCTTCTGATCACCCTGCGGCCGCTCCCCAACGCCCGCACAGCGGGCTGCGGAAGGGGACCTGCCGAACCGGAGCTGGGCCGATCCCCGGCCGTTCGGCGTTGTTCACCGGCCGGCCGCCATCCTGCAGCCATGCGACTGGGACGACTCCGGCACCCGCCGCCTGCCTGTCGACCCAGGAGACGACAGTCGGCGGCGGTACGGGACCATGGTGACCTCTTCCACAGCCACGCACGGCACGTTCCGCCCTCTCGCGGCCCGGACCAGGCGAAGGCCCCGCTCGCCGGGGCGGAGCGGGGGCCTGTTGGACCCAACGGGTCTACAACGGGGCGAGGCACGCGGCGCGGTTCAAGGCCCGCAGCGGAACTTCGAATCGAGCAAGCAACGGCGTCCCGGCGGGGCCGCGGTTCTTCATATATTTCAGCAGTCACTGCTGATCGCACGACTCCCGCTTCGGGGATCGAAGAGGGGCACTCGCGCGGATCGGCACTCAATCAGGAGGTTGTAGGCATGGCGACACTTGGACTCATCGGCAGTGGAAGCATCGGTGGCACGCTCGCCCGTCTGGCGGTCGACGCCGGCTTGGACGTCGTGCTCAGCAACTCGAGGGTGCCGCAGACGCTTTCCGACCTCGTGGACGAACTGGGGCCGCAGGCCCGTGCGGCCACTCCCGCGCAGGCGGCAGCCGCCGGGGACTGGGTCGTCGTGACGATCCCGGTCGGCGCTATTGGGACGGTTCCCCGCGAGCCCCTCGTTGGCAAGACGGTCATCGACACCGGTAACTACTATCCCCCGCGTGACGGCACCATCCCGGAACTCGAAACGCGGGAGCTCACCGATAGCGAAGTGCTCCAGCGGCACCTGGCCGAGGCGCACGTCGTGAAGGCGTTCAACAACATCCACTACCGACACCTTAGGGACCTGCCGCGGCCCGTGGACGCGGCCGACCGCACCGCCCTGCCGATCGCCGGCAACGACCCGGGAGCAAAGAAGCAAGCCGCCGAGTTGCTCTCGCTGCTCGGGTATGACTCCGTGGACATGGGACCCCTCACCGAAAGCTGGCGCTCACAACTGGGCACTCCGGTCTTCTGCGCGCCCTACGCGGTGACCAAGGACGAGCAGTACAGGACCCAGCCGGCCGCTCCCGCCTCTGCCGCCGAGGTCGGCGCGGCGCTGGCGTCGGCACGGCGCTGAGCCACGAACGCCAGCCGGCTTCAGCTTCCGATGCAGTTAGTTGCCGATAACTGGGATGCACCCGTACTAGGCACTTGCGCAACCATATTCGACTCGGTCTTGCTGGTATCCAGATACTCTCGTTGATTCATCAGATGAATCGGAGCAGTGTCGCTATGGATCGGGCATTAGCGCCGCTCCCCCACCGGGGGGCTGACGCCGGGGTGGCCCGCGAGCCGGAAGGCGAGCTATCGGGGATTTTGCATTGCGGCGCGCAGTAAACCGACTATCAGCGGGTGTGGGGCTTCGGGCGTGCTCGACGTCTGCGGGACGAACAATGTGGCCAGGAAATAGCGGAGGCTAGGCAGTTCAACGACGCGAGGCTCGCCGTGTTGGTCGGTGCCTGACACCACCAATCCGGCCGCGGTCAGTGCCGGCAAGTGATTAAGGTTGAGGCCGAAGTAGCAGTAGTACTTCTCGGTGGTTCTGCTGCTCGGGTAAAGCCGAGCAGCAGTCGTGTTCTTACGCACCATGACTGTCATCATCTGGCCCACCAGCGAGCAGCTCAGCGCCGTGATGAACAAATCCGACGCATATGGGTCGTACTCTGCGTGTGCGGCATCAGCGAAACCCAGCACGTTGCGCGCGTATTCGAGGACCACGTGCTGGTACCCACCGCACGTTTGTGGTCCCCTGTCGACCGCCAGACCTTTGGTGCATTCCGACAAAGACCGCCCGCGGGTTTAGCGGCTGGGTGGTCTCCGTTCAAGCGGTCATAACCATGACAGTGTGTCGCCCAGGTGGAACCAAAAGAGACTCGTCGCCGCGACTCCCCTGCCAGCGAATCCGATGGAATCACATACGGAGGATTTCCGGTAGCACGTCGCAAGCAGCGGATGAATCAGGACGTCAATCCCGTTGTCCACCAGCGCTGTCGCGACGTGATCTGCTCAGGATTAACCGGCCGGTGGCGCCGCTGGCGGACGACATACGTTGGCGGCCGGATCCCACCACCAGCCGTTGTCGCATGCCAACGGTTGTGGCCCGACACCGAGCGGCCGGCATACATTAGCCGTCGGGTCCCACCACTGGCCCGGCTCACATGCCAACGGTTGTGGCCCGACACCGAGCGGTCGGCAGACCTTGCCCGTCGGGTCCCACCACTCGCCGTTCGCGCAGTCGGCCCAGCTCACAGCCGGCGTCGCGATCGTCACGGCTGCCATCGAGGCCAACGCCATCATGACGACGGCAACAAGATGGCGAACGCACGTCCTCACTGCGGGCCTCCCCTCATGATGTATGCATTATCGAACCGGGCCGTGCCATAGAGGTCAAGCCCGAGGGACGCAGGTGATGACGAGTTTGCCTTTGGGCGTGCCCTTGGTTTCG
>JBEKNM010000575.1:0-3363 GCA_049522835.1 Mycobacterium sp. | reverse complement strand
GGCCGCAAAGAGGGTAAGCCCGACAACCAGAAGGCCCCAGCGAAACTCGTTGCGCAAGCCAAGGATCGGCAGCATGCCGGCGGCCAGAGCCAAGAGGAGCAGATCACCCCACGGATAGATCAGGCCCACCAGCACTGTTGCCGGCGCCCGGGTCGCGGCGGCGTGGATGGGCCCTGCCGCCAGCGCCGCAGCCACCGCGGCCATCGCCAACCCGCAGACCAGGGAATCGAGCCGGATCGGAACAGGCACCTGCTTCAGGCGTGTCCGCATGAGCAGCAGCAGCCCGGCGTAGACAAGCGGATAAAACGCCAGGTAGAGCGGATCGGCCACCGACGGCGACTGACCGTCGGGCACCCACGCGGCGTACACAACGTCACCCATCGCCGAGAATGCCATGCCGGCTGCGATCAGAATCCAAGCCAAGCGGTCGGCCGAGACGCGGTAGGCGCGAATACCAATCAACGCAGCCGCCGACAGGTTCAACGCCGGATACAGGAAATCGGCGAAGAACACGCTCTGGCCGGCGTTGGCCTTCAGGATGCTCGACGCAGAGAAAGCGGTCACGCCGATTATCAACGCCGCCAAGGCAACCCGGATCGCCGACGGTGGCCACCGAACGCCGTTGGGCACATCGTTGGGGCGATCTCCTGTTGAAGTCGTGACTGCAGAGAACGGCCTGAGTGTTTGTGCCGGGGCCCTGCTATCCCGAGAGGTGCCGGTAGCGCCTCGCGGGGGGAAGCCGGCTTCCCGGTATTGCCAATCTTTAAGGGCCGATATCGTCGCGTCGGCGGGCTGCGGCAATGTAGAGGGGAATGGCAGATCGGGCACAAAACTGCGGATACATTGGCCACCTTCGCGTTTGGCGGCATACATAGCCAGGTCGGCGTGCCGGAGGAGGTCGTCGACGGTGCAACGCGACGCGGCGGTGGCCAATGTGAACCCGATGCTCGGACGTACCGTTATCGGAACGCCCTCGATCATGATCACTGAGCGGAATGCGGCAAGAACTCGATGTGCGGCCGCTTGCGATTCCTCGATGGAACCTTCGATGAGCACCGCGAATTCGTCACCGCCCACCCGTGCAATTGTGCCCGTTTCCGCCAGCGTAGCGGTGAGCTGCCCAGCGACCCGGACGAGTAGTTCGTCGCCTGCCGGATGGCCCAAGGCGTCGTTGACAGACTTGAAGTTGTCAAGATCGAGGCACAACACCGCAATCGGTGCGGCGTCCGGATGTCGACGGGCGACGGCTTGTTCCAATCGATGGAGGAAGTGGGCCCGGTTGGCCAGACCGGTCAGGCTGTCCCGAAAAGCTTCCCGCGCGACTTCAGACAGTAAGCCCTGGTTTTCGACCAGTACAACGAGCTGTCGGACGAGCACTGCGGCCACCAGGATTCCCAGCGCCATGGGCATTGGCCCGCCATCTGTATGGGGCAGTGTGTGAGTCAGTCCGACCCCGGCGGCCAGTAACAGCGGCAAATAAGGTAACCACAGCCGCACCCGGGACGTGATCTCATCCGCCATCCGATCCGGGAGAGTCGCTGTCGCGGGATCGTTGACGCTGGACAGCGCGCCGAGCGCAATCATTCCTAATCCGATCACCCGGGTCATGTCGACTAGACCGCCAATGTGATAGGTGCCAACCCCGCTCTGGAACACGCTCACGATGTCGGCAAGGCCGATCGTTGCGATCCCGCCGGCTAGCAGGCTAAGGCTCTGCCGGCCGCCGGGACGCCCCCGCGACAAAGTCAGGATCGCCGCCGTTATGACGACGACGTCGATGAAAATGTGCACGAGCGTGACAGCTTCTGAGCTGTTGCCCTCGCGTATCACTTTGTCGACGACGAAAACCCACGAGACGACGAACAGCGAAGTCGCCACGATGACACCGTCCAGCACCAACTGCCGTGGACTGTGGTTCCCGCGATCGGACAACAGCATCAAAGACGCTATAGCGCCGGCCGGATATAAGAGGAGCACAAACTCGGCTGCCGCAGGGTTAGTGGCGTGATCGAGCGCCGAGCGCACGTCGTAGACGGCCCAGATGACGCCACCGACCGCCCAGCCCAGGAGGGCCGTCACCAGCGCCAGCCAGCCGAATCTGCGGCGTCCGGCCGCGGAGCGGGCCGCCCTGCCGGCGCATGCCGCCGCGAACACCAGGCACAGCACCGACACAACTTCGTAGGGGCCCCGCCACCCCCAGAACGAGGAGGCGACGAACAGCACCGCCGCGACGCTGCATACGCCGACGACCGAGCAACCGACGAGCACGGGCAGCCCGAGGCGCCGGCACGGAGGTCCCGTCAAGCGTGGCATAGCAGCTCCAGCCGCGATTCGGACTTTGCGGTGAACGAGTGCAGGTCGTCACCGCGTGCTCCAGCAGGATAAACCGCCGCGCGGGTGTTCGGGCTCGACTGCCTGGTGTTGTTCTGCGGCAGATTGGCACTTGAGCCGGCGTCAACACGAGAATCGGGATGGGCCGCGACGTCCGGCTTCGGTAGCTGGTGTCGCGGTCTTCGCGCCGGTCGTGTGCAACGGCAGGCTGGGGGCCCGGTCTTACTGACTCGCCTCGATGCGCGCCAGCGCGTCGCGCAGGATCCGTCCGGTGGCTTCCCGGTCCGGGTCCCTGCGCAGCACCATGCCCTTTGCGACGGAGAGCTTGTCACCGTTGCGGCGCGGCAGCACGTGCAGGTGGATGTGGAACACCGATTGGAAGGCGGCGCGGCCGTCGTTGATCCCGATATTCGTCGCGTCGGCCAATTCCGTCGCACGAGCTGCCCGCGCGATCCGTTGGCCGATGGTCACCATTTGGACCACGGTCTCCGGCGGGGTGTCGGTCAAATCGACGGTGTGTCGTTTGGGAATCACCAGCGTGTGGCCCCGGGTGAACGGGCGGATATCGAGGATCGCCAGGTAGTCGTCGTCTTCGTAGATCCGGATGGCCGGAGCGTCCCCGGCGACGATCGCACAAAACACGCAGGACATGACGTCACCGTACTGGTTTGCTTATTCGCGGTCTGTGTGGACCAGCCGGGGGATCGCCTCGGTCAGCGGGATACGCTGCCGCAGTGGATGCTCGCGATCTCGCCTTTGCCGGTGCAGCCGCACAGGCGCGGATGCTGGCCGACGGTGAAGTGACTGCGCCCGAGCTGCTCGAGGTCTACCTGGAAAGAATTGCCCGCCTGGACAGCCGGCTGCGCTGCTACCGCGTGGTGCTGTCGGACAGTGCGCGTTACGAGGCCGCCAGGGCGCAGGATCGTCTCGACGCCGGTGAGCGGCTGCCGCTGCTCGGTGTGCCGATCGCGATCAAAGACGATGTCGACGTCGCCGGCGAGGTGACGACGTTCGGCAGCGGCGGTCACCGCC
>JBEKNM010000574.1:0-3364 GCA_049522835.1 Mycobacterium sp. | reverse complement strand
ACATTGCGAACCTGCCCGTCCAGCGTGCTCAGCGCTTCGAGCACCTGTTTGTTGGTGCTACCCAGCGCTCGTGCCAGCTGATGGACTCTTAGGCGGTCCGGCAATTCCGCGGGCGCGGAGTCGGGGGATCCCTGTCTTTCCGAGGCGGCGGGCTCGCTGGTAGCGGCAGCCGGGATAGCGGCAGCGATCGGTGAGGAGCTCTCCGAAGCGTTCTCCTGAGCGCTCTCCGGGGCGGAGCCGGATTGGGCGTCGGGCAGGGCGAAGAGCAAGTCACGTACCCGGAGTGCATTCTCACGGTCGACGCCGGAATGCACATTGCGAACCTGCCCGTCCAGCGTGCTCAGCGCTTCGAGCACCTGTTTGTTGGTGCTACCCAGCGCTCGTGCCAGCTGATGGACTCTCAGGCGGTCCGGCAATTCCTCGTGCCAGGTCGGCTCTTTTGATTGGTCTGAAGTTGGGGCACCGTCTACCACGTAATCTCCTCAAGCCCCCGGGCGCGTCCCAAACGACGCGGCCACGCGAGGGCTTCGCTATGTGCCCGGGTCACTTCTCCCGGGCGCGTGATGGTCTCGCCCCGAGCGGCTCAGGTCGAACGCACTCGGCGCCGTACTGAATGACGGCCTGACATGCCGCGCAACATCGTGGTGGCGATGGCCGCGCTTGTCTAAGTCTTCATTCGGGTGTCTGAAGCCGGTCCGGCGACGTTCACCCGCCCTAAGTATCCCACATTACCCGGCGCGCCCAAGCAAACCCTGATCTGGACACTCCGCAAACCCGCTCAGAGGCCCCTGTGCGGCCTTATCGGCGTGGCGCTAAACGCCGGGAAACCACAGCGCGATCTCGCGCTTCGCCGAATCGATCGAATCCGACCCGTGCACCAAATTGGACTGCGTTTCCAGTCCGAAATCGGCCCGGATTGTGCCGGGTGTGGCCTTCTCCACGGGGTCGGTGCCACCGGCAAGCTGCCGAAACGCCGTAACCGCCCGCGGTCCCTCCACGATTGCCGCCACCACGGGGCCCGAAGTGATGAACTCCAGTAGCGATCCCAAGAATGGTTTGCCTTCGTGCTCCGCGTAATGGCGGCTGGCCAGCTCCTCGCTGACCTGCCGAAGCTGCAGCGCCGTGATGGTGAGGCCTTTTCGCTCGATGCGGCTGATGATCTCGCCTATCAGGTGTCGCCCGACGCCATCGGGTTTGATCAGTACGAGGGTCCGTTCGTTCACGGCGGACAGCGTACAGAACCAAAGCGGCGATCAGCCTGGCGGTGACTGCCCGTATTCCTGTCTGCGCCGGACCTCGCCCCGCAGATAGGCGATCAGGGCCCACAGTGCGGCGAACAGCACGCCGATGAATCCCACACCCGAGTAGACGGCGAAGCCCGCAAGCGGCACCACCTGTACGCCAAGGTTCACCCAGATCGCCCACGGCCTGCGCTGCAGCCCGGCGAGCAGGACCAAGACCGCGGCGAGCCCGATCAGATAGCTCAGCGATGCCGGAGTCAGCCCGCCGCCAACCGCGCCCACCACCGGTATCGCCAGCAGCACCACGATCGCTTCCAGCAGCAGCGTCGCTGCCATCACCGCACTGAAGCTCTTCCACGGGTCAGCCGGCGGCGCCTGGTCCCCGGCGCCGTCAGGCGGGTCCGGATGCGTCATTCCGGATCACGACCGAACAAGGTCCGCGCGACCCCCGCGGTGACAACCGAGCCGGTGATGACGATCCCGGTGCCGGAGAACACCTCGGCTCGACCATCCACTAAGCCATCCACGTAGCCATCCACGTAGTCATCCGCTTGGCCATCCCGAAAAGCGTCGTCGACCAGCGCGGTCGCGGTGTCGATCGCGTCGCGCAGGTTCTCGGCGGTCAGCACTCGGTCGGGCCCGAACCGCTCCCGTGCGGCCAGCGCCAGCGACTCGGTATCCAGCGCCCGTGGCGATCCGTTGTGGGTTACGACGATGGAATCGAACGCCGGCTCCAGCGCGGCGAGGATGCCGTCCACGTCCTTGTCGGCCATCACGCTGATCACCCCGACCAGGGATCGGAAGTCGAACTCGCCGGCCAGTGTCCGCGCCAACGCGGCCGCGCCGGCTGGGTTGTGGGCGGCGTCGATGAAGACCGTGGGCGCGCTGCGCATGCGCTCCAGTCGGCCGGGGCTGGTTGCGGTGGCGAAACCGGCCCGGACAGCGTCGACGTCGAGCTGGCGCTGTGCGCCGGCGCCGAAGAAGGCCTCGACCGCCGCAAGTGCCAGCACCGCATTGTGCGCCTGGTGTTCGCCATGTAGTGGCAGGTAGACGTCGGAGTACACCCCACCGAGCCCCTGCAGCTCCAGCAACTGCCCACCGATCGCGACCTGGCGGCCCAACACCGCGAACTCCGAATCCTCCCTGGCGACCTGGGCGTCCGCGCGCACAGTCTGGGCCAGCAGCACTTCCATCGCTGCCGGCACCTGGCGTGCGATGACCGCGACGGTGTCCGGTGACCCGTCGGCAGCCCTTGTGATGATGCCCGCCTTCTCACCGGCAATCCCGGCGATGTCGTCACCGAGATATTCGACATGGTCGATGCCGATCGGTGTGATGACCGCTACCGGCGCATTGATCACGTTGCTGGCGTCCCAACGGCCGCCGAGGCCTACCTCGACCACTGCGACCTCGACGGGTGCGTCAGCGAATGCGGCGAACGCCATCGCGGTGAGGACCTCGAACTTGCTCATCGCCGGCCCGCCTGCGGACTGCGACTGCTCATCGATCATCTGCACGAAGGGCTCGATCTCCCGGTAGGTCGCCACGTACTGGGCCGGGCTGATCGGCTTTCCGTCGATCGCGATGCGTTCCACCGCCGACTGCAGGTGTGGGCTGGTGGTCCGGCCGGTGCGCTGGTGCAGCGCGGTCATCAGCGCGTCGACCATCCGCGCCACCGAGGTCTTACCATTGGTACCCGCGATGTGGATCGATGGGTAGCCGAGTTGCGGCGAGCCGAGCAAGTCCATCAATGCGCTGATCCGGGTCAGGCTCGGCTCGATACGGGTCTCCGGCCAGCGTTGATCCAGCAGGTGTTCGACCTGCAACAGGGACGCGATCTCATCCGGTGTGGGAGCCACGCTGGCCGCCCCCCCAAGGTCGAGTGGCTCGGTCCACTCGGACGGCTCGAAACTCATTGCAGCCCGACCAGCCTGGCGTTGATCCGGTCGGATTCCTCCTGTGCCACCCGCTGGCGGTCGCGGATTTTGTCGACAATGTTTTCTGGGGCCTTGGCCAGGAAATCCGCGTTCGCCAATTTCGCGGCGGCCGACGCCAGCTCCTTTTGCGCTGCGGCCAGGTCCTTTTCCAGGCGGCGACGCTCGGCGGCCACGTCAATGGTGCTG
>JBEKNM010000573.1:0-3369 GCA_049522835.1 Mycobacterium sp. | reverse complement strand
CGGGATCCTCGGCGTGGACGAACGCGATCCCGTCCTGGAGATCTAGCGAGTCGACGACATAACTGTCGCCCTGGTGTAGATACACCGCACCCGGGTGGACGGAAGCCGCCGCCTGACCCGCACCGGCACTGCCCAGCAGCCGCCCGGTGTCTGCCTCCACGATAACGATCTGGCCGCCCGCCGATCCCCGGATGTCCACCGCGCCGTGCGGTTGTAGGCCGGGCGCCGGGAAGTACTTGCCGTTGCGCCGCCGCAATAGTCCGTCGTCAACCAGGCCTTGGGTCACCTCTGCGGCGCCCAATGACCGGACCTCAGCTTCGTCGAGTGGCATTTCTGTTGCGGCACAGAGCAGTTGGGGCCCCATGATATAAGGGTTGGCGGGATCGATCACGACGCGCTCGACAGGTTTGTCCAGCAGTGCGGCGGGGTTGTGGACCAGGTATGTATCCAGGGGATCGTCGCGAGCGATCAGCACCACCAGCGCGCCCTGGCCGCGCCGGCCAGACCGCCCGGCTTGCTGCCAGAACGAGGCGACCGTGCCGGGGAAACCGGCCAGCACCACCGCGTCCAGCCCGGCGATGTCGACGCCCAACTCGAGTGCGTTGGTGGTGGCCAGCCCGCGCAGCCGGCCCTCGGCCAGGGCACGCTCGAGTGCGCTGCGGTCCTCGGCGAGATAGCCGGCTCGATATGACGCCACCATCGGTGACAGTTCCGGAGCGATGTCGTCCAGCCGCGCCTGGGCGCCCAGCGCGGTCAGCTCCGCAGCACGACGCGACCGAACGAACGTCAGGGTCTGCGCTCCTTCGGCGATCAGGTCGGCCATCACGCGTGCCGCCTCGGCGCCGGCGGATCGGCGGACCGGCGCACCGTTCTCACCGGTCAGGTCAGCCCGCAGGGCGGGCTCCCATAATCCCACCGTGCGAGCGCCTTGGGGTGAGCCGTCTTCAACGACCTCCTCGACTGGTTGGCCGATCAGTTCAGCGGCCGTCGCGCCCGGCGAGTCCGTCGTCGCGCTGGCGAAGATGAAAGTCGGCTGGAATTGGGGCCGAGCAGAGTAACGCGCGCACAGCCGCAACAGGCGGCGCAATACCATCGCCACGTTCGAGCCGAAAACGCCGCGGTAGTAATGACATTCGTCGACGATCACGAAACGAAGGCCGCGCAACAGGACAGCCCAGCGGGCATGGTTGCGCAATATCGACAGATGGATCATGTCGGGGTTGGAAAACAGCCATCGGGAGCGCTCGCGCGCAAAGCGGCGAACCTCGGCAGGGCTGTCGCCGTCGTAGGCCGTGGGCGCGACGTCAGCGAGCCGGGGGACAGCCGACGTCAAAGCGTGCGCCGCACGCAACTGGTCGTGGCCGAGTGCTTTCGTCGGCGATAGGTACAGCACCCGGGCGCGCGGGTCCGTCGCCAGCGCGTTGAGGACGGGAAGTTGATAGGCCAGTGACTTGCCCGACGCGGTACCGGTGCTCACCACCACATGAGTGCCGGCGTGGGCCAGCTCCGCGGCCTCAAACTGGTGCGACCAGGGGGAGCTGATGCCGCGGTCGGCAAAGGCGCGAACCACATCGGGCTCGGCCCACGCCGGCCAGTCGTGTCGCCGGCCGCTTCGGGATGGCAGCTCGACGACATGGCGCAGCGGATGCTCGCCGGGCGCGGTACCGGCGAGCGCTACAGCAAGCAAGTTGCCGCCGAAAGTCGCCACCTGAAACCCTTCAAGAATCCGTCCGTCGCCCAAGGCTGTCGCGGACGCGACGAACATGGTTCACTAATTGCGGTCGCAGCTTCTGTGTTCGTGTAAAACTTTCGCAGGATCGACGTTGCGGCCGCGGTTCCTGCGAGGTTATCGGTCGGGTGAAGTTCCGGCGACTCCGCGAGGTATGGCGGTCGTGGCTGGCCCGGGGCACCGAACCGCGGTGCACCGCACCCAGAAGAGAAGGAAAGATCGAGAAATGCCACAGGGAACTGTGAAGTGGTTCAACGCGGAGAAGGGCTTCGGGTTTATTGCCCCCGAGGACGGCTCCGCGGATGTTTTTGTCCACTACACGGAGATCCAGGGTTCGGGCTTCCGCACCCTTGAAGAAAACCAGAAGGTCGAGTTTGAGATCGGCCACAGCCCTAAGGGCCCCCAGGCCACCGGAGTCCGCTCGGTCTGACGAGCAGATTCTGACGAAACCCCTCGTGCAATCCCGCCCAGCGGGTCCAGCCGGGGGGTTTTCGTTTTCCTCGCCGGGGTTGTGAGAACCGGCGTGCCGGATGCCTGAAGCCGCGAATCGACCTACTGTCGACTAGGTGAGCCAGCTTTCCTTCTTCACTGCGGAGTCGGTGCCGCCCGCGGTGACCGATCTTTCGGGGGTGCTGGCAGCCTCTGGCCAGATCGTGATGGTGGGCGCCCCCTTCGAGAGCAGTGAAAGCCGGGTTGCGGGCGCCCGGCTCTCGGTGGTGGTGGATCAGCTGTGGCGTGCGTCGGCGCTGGCCGAGATGATCCGCGAGACCGGTTTGGTACCCGAGATCGCTCGCACAGACGAGGACACCCCCCTGGTGAGGACAGCGGTGAACCGAGTGTTGACCGACATCGCCGCCGAATGGACGCGTGGCGCGGTCAAGACGGTGCCGCTTCGGTGGCTGCCGGGGCCGCGCGAGCTGCGGGCGTGGACCCTGGCGGCCGGCAGCCCCGAGGGTGACCATTATCTGCTGGGTCTGGATCCGCACGCGCCGGACACCCATTCGCCGCTGGCGTCGGCGTTGATGCGGGTTGGGATTGCGCCCACCCTGATCGGCACCCGCGGCGGTCGGCCTGCGCTTCGAATAAGTGGCCGCCGCAGGCTATCGCGCCTGGTAGAGAACGTGGGGGAACCCCCCGATGGCGCCGATGCGTTGGCGCTGTGGCCCACGGTTTAGCGGCCCGATGCCGTGCGGCTTCAGGGGACTCGGTTTGCGTATGCCCGCCTAGGGGTGCGAAATTGTCAGGTGCCCATAGGCGATTGAACGCCGGCGTACCTGGATTTCATCGGAATTTCAGCAGCCGGCCTGTCATTCTTCCTACAGGGCGGTCTCGCAGGGGCCGGGATACAGAGATGGGGCGTAAGCACAGTTGGCTGACCCGAAGTTAGGCCGCGGCAGCAGCGGAAATGGCAGTCGTCGGCGACTTGTCATCGTCGAGTCGCCGACGAAGGCGCGTAAATTGGCCGGCTACCTGGGCTCCGCTTACATCGTCGAGTCCTCCCGGGGGCACATCCGCGACCTGCCACGGGCCGCCGCCGACGTGCCCGCGAAGTTCAAGTCGGAGCCCTGGGCCCGGCTCGGAGTCAACGTCGATGCCGACTTCGAACCCCTCTACATCATCAGCCCCGAGAAGAAGAGCAC
>JBEKNM010000572.1:0-3370 GCA_049522835.1 Mycobacterium sp. | reverse complement strand
CAGGCCGGCCGGATCGATCACCACGAAGTCCGCACGGTCACCCTCCCGCAGCGTGCCCGCGTCGATGCCAAACCACTCCGCCAGTTCGCCAGTCAGGCGATGCACCGCGCGCTCGGTGGACAGGAACGGCGCGCCGGCCCGGTAGGCATCCCGCGTGCGCTTTAGCATCCGCACTCCGAAGTTGTAGAAGGCCATGTTGCGCAGGTGTGCGCCGGCATCCGAGAAGCCCATGTGCACGCTCGAGTCGGCGGCCAGCTTGTTGAGCTGCTTGGGCCGGTGGTTGGCCACGATGGTTGTCCACCGGACGTTGCGCTCGCCGTTCTCGACGAGCACATCAAGGAACGCGTCGAGCGGGTGCAGTCCGCGCTCTTCGGCGATCGTGCCAAAGCTTTTGCCGATCAACGACTTGTCGGGGCACTCAACAATCATCGCGTCGTGGAAATCGCGGTGCCACAACGACGGTCCCAGTTTGCGCCGGTCGAACTCACGCCGGAACCGGCGGCGGTAAGACTTGTCGGCCAGCAGCTCGTTGCGCTCCAGCTGATCGCGCAGATGGAGGGCTGCCGTTCCCGCGCCGAACTCTTCGAAGACCGGCAGATCGACGCCGTCGGAGTACAACTCGAACGGGACCGGCAGATGCTGGAACCGCACGCTAGAACCCAGGAAGGCGTTGAGCACGCGGGTGCCGAACCCGAACACGTGCACGGCAAGCGGCATTGACTTGGCGTCGGCAGACACCAGCAAACTCATCCGGACTCCATTGCGACGGCCCAACATCCGGCTGCTGGTCAAAAAGAACATCAGTGCCGACGCAGGGTTTTCGACGTCGGGTGCGCTCTGCAGCATCCGGCCGCGCTTGCGCAATACGTTGATCAGCCTGCGCCGTTCACGCCATGTCGCGAAGGTGGACGGCAGCGCGCGCGACCGGAAACGGTCGCCATCGAGCTTGTCGATGGCCGCATCCATCCCGGACATGCCTAGCACACCGGCCTCGAGCGCCTCGTCGAGCAGTGCCGCCATTTTCTCCAGTTCGGCATCGCTGGGTTTGGCGGTGCCGTCGGTAGCGCGATCTAGCCCCAAAACCGCAGTTCGCAGGTCCGAATGACCAAGAAGTGACGCGACATTCGGCCCGAGCGGCAAAGCATCGATTGCGTCGATGTATTCCGCGGCGGTCGACCAGGTTCTGTTCGAGTTCAGAGCGCCGTAGACGTATTCGCGCGGCACCGCCTCGACCCGGCTGAACAGGTCGGCGGCGTCCTCGGAGTTGGCGTACACCGTCGACAGCGAGCAGTTGCCCAGCAGCACCGTGGTGACGCCGTGACGCACCGACTCCCGCAGCCCGGGGTCAAGGAGCACCTCGGCGTCGTAGTGGGTGTGCACGTCGATGAAGCCCGGCATGATCCACTTGCCGGCGGCGTCGATCACCTCGGGGCAACCGGTCTCGTCCAGCGGCCCGGCGGACACCGCAGCCACCACGCCGTGGCGAATACCGAGCGAACGAGTCCGCGGCGCGCTGCCGGTGCCATCGAACCACGATCCGTCGCGGATGATCACGTCGTAAGTCACTGCGTCCTCCAGCTCGTTGAGTTGCAACCAACGTAACATAGTTAGCAAGCACTCGCAATCTTTTTTCGCCGTTCGTTTGTCGGGGTAAAAGTGCTGTTCAAGAAGCGTAAAGACAGATCAGCGATGCGGCGTTGAGGTCGGCCCTGTGGGAGTGTCAGGGACTGTCGCGGGATCCGGCACCGTGACTGCCCGTGGCACTTCGCCGCTGCGGGTGGCCACCGCGGGCGCCCGGAGTACGGCTCCCTTCTGGGCGCACTCATTGCTTTGCACAGTGACCGTGATTTCGCCCGCAAACCCGCCCTGCGACTGCGGCCGCAAGGACAACGCCTGCGTCGTGGCGTGCATCCCCGCCGCTCCGTTCGGCCCGACGCAGGGGAATGTCGACTCTTCCGGCCGGGCCAGCCAACGGCCGTCGCGGAAGTCCAAGACGACAGGTTCGCCACCAGGCGACTTCGCTCGTGTGTGGTCATCGTCGTCTAGATGCACACCGACCGCTGTACATGAGCCCGGCGTGCACGACGAGCGAAAGGCCCACCAGGTATTCACATCAGGTGCTTGGGGATCGGGCGTGTAGTTGAACGTCTGCTTTGTGCGTTGGACCTCGAGACGGTAAGTGCCGTCCAGTGGGACGGGCGCGGCGACCTGGGTGCCGGCCGTCGGGGCGCCGGCCGCAGCCGATGCGCTCGTCGTCGGGCGGGCGGCCTGCGTGGCGGTCGTGTCGGTCTTGCGCCCGATCACGAAGCCGAGCGCTAGCAGCACAACGACGAGCACCACCGTTGCGGCACCCAACACGACTTTGCGCGGCCGGCGTCTCGTCGGCACAATTGCCCGAGGCGCCTGAGTGATTGCCGTGTGGGCTGCGGACACTGCAGAGAAATCATCCACGCCACCCAGCGCCGGCCGCAGGTTTTTGCCACGCCCTCGCCGATTTCTCACCCCGGATCGCGCTTTGGGAGCCGGTTTGATGTCGTGGATGTCACCGGTTTCGGGCCAGGCGTAAGCGGGATAGTCGACCACGAGGACGGATTCGGGACTGCGATCCCCGATCGAGACGCCCGCCTGTGCGTTGGCCGCATCGGAGAATGCGCGGCAGCTCTCGAACCGGTCTTCGGGTCTTCTGGCAAGTGCTCTGGAGAACGCACCGTCCAGGCGTGCCAGCTCCGGGCGCTGGTCGCTGAGTCTGGGGGGCGGACTGTTCAACAACTGGTCCAGTGCTGCGGCCGGATCGGTGTGCTGCACCGGCGGCGCACCGGTCAGCAAATGAAACGCAGTCGCTGCCAACGCGTACTGGTCGGCGCGCTCGTCGATGTCGGCTCCCATCAACTGTTCGGGTGCAGCGTAGGCGAGGGTTCCGACCGGGACGTTGGTTGCATTGGCCCCGGTTGGTTCACCGAGTTGCCGGGCGATCCCGAAGTCGGCCAGGAGGATCCGTTGTTCGCCTTCGCGGTGGCCGGTCGACAAGCCGGTCAACAAGATGTTGGCGGGCTTGACGTCACGATGCAGCAGGCCGCGCTGATGGGCGTAGTCGAGAGCGGCGGCGACGGCTGAGACGATCGCAAGCACCTCCCCGGCCGGCGAAACCGCTGGAAACCGATCGGCCATGAGCTGCACGGCGTTGATGCCCTCGACGTAGTCCATCGCGACCCAGAGCTGTCCCTTGAACTCGTCGCGAGCATGCACCTCCACGATGTGCGGATGATAGAGCCTTGCGATGGCAGTCTCCGAAAGAAACCGCTGGCGGAAGTCACTATCCGTCGACAGCGCCAGCGAAAGAACCTTCAGAGCAACCCAGCGCGCAAATCCC
>JBEKNM010000571.1:0-3375 GCA_049522835.1 Mycobacterium sp. | reverse complement strand
CGGACGTGATAGGTGAGTGGTCATGCCCGCCGTGACCCGCACACCTCGCAGCAGTTGGATCGACGCAGGGCTGCGGGCTCTTGCCGCGGGCGGCCCGGACGCGGTGCGCATCGAGCTGCTCGCCCAAGAGCTCGGCGTGACCCGGGGTGGGTTCTATTGGTACTTCAAGGGCCGAGCGGCCTTCCTCGAGGAGATGCTGGACACCTGGGAGCGCAGAAGCACCGATGAGGCGCTCGAGCGGGTCGAACGAGAGGGCGGCGACGCCAGGGACAAAGTCCGCCGGGCAGGGATGCTCACCTTTTCCCGGGAGCTCTTGCCCGTCGACCTCGCGGTCCGCGACTGGGCTCGGCGTGACCGATCGGTCGCCAAACGCCTGCGCCGCGTCGACAACCGGCGGATGGCCTACCTGCGCGCACTGATCAGCACCTTTTGTTCAGACGCCGACCACGTCGAGGCCCGCAGCACGCTGGCCTTCTCGCTGGCGATCGGCAACCACTTCATCGCAGCCGATCACGGCGAACGCAGCCGCTCAGACGTGCTCAAGCACGCTATGGACTGGCTGCTCGGCTGAAAGCAACGTCAGCGGTCATGCCAGAGCGGTTGGTGCGCCGTTCCGTTGAGCGATTCGTTCAACGACGGCTGCGGCAGAGTCGCCGAGCGCCTTTAGCTGCCGCTGCGTCAACGGCTCAATGACCAGTTCCTGTACCCGGCGGGCATGGTCGGGAGCCGCCTGGACCACCATCGCTCGGCCCGCCTCGGTGAGCACGACCTCGCTGACCCGACCGTCCTTCGTGCAGGGCCGCTTCAGGACCCATCCGCGTTTCGCCAGGCGAGAGACCACATGCGACAACCGCGAAAGCGACGAGCTTGCCCGGTAAGCCAATTCGGTCATGCGCAACGTCGCGTCGTCAGCCTCCGACAGGTTCGTGAGGACGAGGTACTCGAACATCGTCAGCCTCGCCGTCCGCTGCAGGTCGCTTTCGAGCGCGGCGGGCAGGGTCAACATCAGCGCGACCAAATGGCGCCAGGTCTGCTGCTGGTCGGCATCAAGCCAGTAATCCTCCTGCGCAGCACGCTCCGGGGAAAGCTTCACAGCGACCAGTTTAGGGGAGCAGTAGGTTGACGCGTCAAGTTTTACGCGATAGCTTTTAGTTGATTCATCAACTAAAAGCGAGATGCCATGGGGAGGCGACTATGAAGCACGCCATCATCGGCACAGGAAACGTGGGAGCTTGCGCAATCTCTACGAGTTACCCATCAAACTAAGGAGGACAGCAACTGTGACAACAGGAATCGATACTCAACTCAAGGCCGGGACCTGGGCCATCGACCCGCTCCATTCGTCGATCAACTTCTCCATCCGCCACCTCATGGTCGGTAAGGTGCGAGGTCGATTCTCAGAGTTCTCCGGGTCTATCACCGTGCCGGACAACGGGATCCCCTGCGTCTCGGCGACTATCGCCGTCGGATCGGTCGACACCGGCAACAAGGACCGCGATCATCACGTCAAGGCCGCGGACTTCTTCGACGTCGAGAAGTTCCCCACCGCGACCTTCAGGTCGACGGGACTGCGCGAAGACAATGACAGATACGCGCTCGACGGCGAGTTCTCCTTACGCGGCGTCACCAAGCCGATCACATTGACCCTTGAGTTCTTCGGGGTGAGCCCGGGAATGGGCAAGGGCGAGGTAGCCGGCTTCGAAGCGAAAGTCGCCTTGAGCCGCAAGGACTTCGGTGTACTGACCGAGACGCCGATCATTGGCGGAGGCGCTTTGCTCGGCGATACCGTCGACATCACCATCGAAGTGGAAGGCCTCAACACCACCTAACGGTATTGCCGCCCCACGTCGACGCTGAAGACGCGGGGCGATGTCACTTACATGACGACGTGGCCGGCGTCGACGGGTATCGTCACACCCGTTACGTACCGTGTCCGGGGGCTGACTAGCCACAGAATGGCTTCTGTGACGTCTTGCGACTCGACCAACGGCACGTCGGGTAGCAGCATCTGCGCGACGGCCGGGTTCGGATTCTCCATCATCCGGTTCACGACGAAGTCGTTGAGGATCATCGGGGTCGCGACACCGCTCGGATGTACCGAGTTGACCCGAATATTATGTGGCGCATAGGCATTGGCGGCTGAGCGCATCAATCCCACCACGCCGTGCTTGGATGCCGCGTAGGCGAACATCGCGGCGCTGCCGTCGCCACCGCGGCCGGTTAGTCCCTGCGACGAACTGACTAGAACGATCGATCCGCCCCGGCCTTTGCGGATGATCGACGGCACCGTCGCCAAGAGGGTGTGCCACACACCTTTGAGGTTGGTGTCGACGATCGCGTTGAACACCGGTTCGGAGTGGGTCTCCGCGTCGCCGATCGCCACCACCCCCGCATTTGCGATGACGATGTCGATATCGCCGAGCTCGTCGATCCCGGCCTGTATTCCGGCTTCCAACTGTGCCAGGTCACGGACATCGGCGATGACGGGCACTACCCTGCGGCCCGCGGCCTGGACCAGCCGTACGGTTTCGTCGAGATCAGATTTGGTCGCCAGCGGATACGGAATCGCATCGATATCGGCGCAGAGGTCCACGGCGATGATGTCGGCGCCCTGCTCGGCGAGCGCGACGGCGTGGTTGCGACCCTGGCCGCGGCCCGCGCCGGTGATAACAGCGATCGCGTTGTCGAGTTCACCCATGTCCGGCAAGCTACATGGCGAACAGCCCGGCCCCTTCGCCGGACTGGGCAGGCAACCGGTTACACCGACAGTGTCGTGCCGGTCTCTTCTTCGGCGAACGCCACGAGACGGGCGGCCGCGGCGTAGTCGCACGCAACCACCGAGCGGCCGATGAGCACTGGGCCGCCGCGTAGGCCGAACCTGCCGCTGACGCCGACATAGCTGCCCGGCGGGATCGGTTCGCTGATGCAGTACAACGTGGGCGCTGCCCCTTCGTCGATGTCGTTGGCCAACCGGTCGGCCACAGTCTTGACCGTTTTGTGCGCCAGCGACATCAGCGGCGAGTCGCCGATATGTGACAGATTCGAAGCCACCCACCCCGGGTGGGTGAGCTGGCTGACGACCGGCGATCCGGCGGCACGCAATCTGCGGTCCAGCTCCAGACCCCACAACATCACTGCAAGCTTGGACTGCGCGTAGGCCCCCAACCTCGTCCACTTGTGGCTACGCAGATGAAGGTCGTCGAGCTGCAGCTTCGCCGACCGGTGCGCGTCGGAGCCGACGTTGATGATCTGCGAACGTACCCGGGGCAGCAGCAGGTTGGTCAATGCGAACGGGCCGAGCAGGTTGGTGCCCAGCGTCATCTCGAACCCGTCGACCGTGTCGGCACGGCGGTCGGTGAGAGCGCCGGCGTTGTT
>JBEKNM010000570.1:0-3385 GCA_049522835.1 Mycobacterium sp. | reverse complement strand
CCCACTGGGGTATGAGACCGGAGGTGTGCGTTGAGCTGCTGAAATACTTGGTTCCACGTTCATTGACGTTTCGCCACAAGGTGATGCTTGTATAGTGTTGTGCGCGTGGGGCTTTCGCGTTTGCCGCCCATCGAGGCGGCTACGAACAGATCCGCATCTAGTTCACCGGCGCCTTCCTGATTGGCATTGGCCAGTTCAGCATTACCTACTAGATGCGGATCTGTTGGTAGTCGCCTCGATGGGCGGCAAACACGAAAGCCTAACGCGCACAACACTATACAAGCATCACCTTGTGGCGAAACGTCAATGAACGTGGAACCAAGTATTTCAGCAGCTCAACGCACACCTCCGGTCTCATACCCCAGTGGGGTCGGGGGCGACAGCAACCGGCGCTGGCGCTTGGCCGTGACAGATACGCCCCGCCAAGTCGGCCCGTGTCCACGTCACCGCGAACGCAACGATGTGGCTGAACTAAACGGTGCTCCGCCTAGCCAGATATTCGCTGCAGCAGTACGGAGAGCCCCGGCCCATCGAGCTGCCTGAGTAATCACTAAGTGGAAATACCCGGCAGGAAGGGGCCAGTCGTAGCTGCTTGACAGCAGTACGCTGATGCCGTGCCGGAAACGTCATACGCCAAGTGCGGCGATCTCAGCCTGGCGTATCAGGTATTCGGCGAGGGGCCCGTCGAGCTCGTCTTCGTCGGGCCATTCGTTACCCACGTCGAGCTGTTCTGGGCCATGCCCGAGTTCAAGGCCTTTTTCGACCAGCTCGCCACGTTCTGTCGGGTCCTGTTGTTCGACAAGGCTGGGGTCGGGCTGTCGGACCCCATCCCGAAAGTTCGTTTGCTCGAAGATCGAGCGGCCGAGATCGAGGCCGTCATGGACGCCGTCGGTTTCGGAAAGCCCGTCCTGTTCGGTATGAGCGAGGGCGGCCCACAGGCCATCGTGTTTGCGGCAAGACGACCGGAGCGAACGCGGGCGCTGATCCTCTACGGCTCGTTGCCGGGGGGCCTGGGCCTGACCGGCGCCAGCTGGGACGACTTGGATCGCGACCCGGCCGAGCTGCGGACCCGCGCCCTTGCCGAGCTGGGTGAAGACTACACGCCGTCGACGAAGCAATTCGCCCAAATGCAGGAATTCGGCCGCGCCGTCCGCTCGGCGTGGGGCAGCGGCGCAACAGTTAAGTGGATGTCCCCGTCGAACCGCTCGATGCGCCAGGTCGCGACGTTCGAGCGCATGTGCGCCAGCCCGGGGATGGTGCGAGCGGCATTGGAATCGAACTTCCGGATCGACGTCCGGCCGATCCTGCCGACGATCGCCGCGCCCACGCTCGTCATCCATGCCCGCGAGGACCCCATGCCGGTGCAGTGGGGCCGCTACCTCGCCGACCACATCCCCGGCGCGCGGTACCTCGAGGTCGACGGGGCCTACCACGCACCCTGGTTTACCGAGCCCGACAAGATCCTGACCGAGATCGAGGAGTTCCTCACCGGCAGCCATGCGGCGCCGGCGCAGTCACATCGCGCCCTGCGCACCGTGCTATTCACCGATATCGTCGCCTCGACCGAACACGCCGCGGCGACTGGCGACGAGCGGTGGCGCGCGGTGCTGCACCGCTTTGGTGAGATCACAACCGAACTCACCGAACGCTTCGGCGGCACGGTGGTCAAGAGCACCGGCGACGGGTATCTCACCACGTTCGAAGGCCCGACGCAGGCCATCCGCTGCGCCGAGGCCTTGCGCGCTGAGGCTGAGACACTGGGCATCGAGATCCGCGCCGGCATCCACACCGGGGAGTGCGAACTGCTGGGCACCGACATCGGGGGGATCGCCGTACACATCGCGGCGCGGATCTGCGGCCAGGCCGGCGCCGGGGACATCCTTGTCTCACGCACCGTGCGCGACCTGGTCGTCGGCTCGGGCACGGGCTTCGAGGACCGCGGCAGCGTCGAGCTGCGTGGCGTGCCCGGCACCTGGCAACTCTTGGCGGTGGATCGCCGCGGCGCGCGGGCGGGATCGGCCGAGGCAGAGCTGGCATCAATGCCGACCCCCGGCCGTCGGACCGCGATGCGCCGCTCGGACCGCGCCGTGGAGGTGATCGCCAGGCGGACACCGTGGATTCTGCGCGGGATGGGCCGCCTCGCCCCGGCCGCCGGTCGCCGCGGAACAGCCGGAGTCAGCGCGGTTGGAGGTGTCTGAGTCCTCGACATCGTTGACAGGTGAGTCGCATTCGATACCACCGACGCCGATGCATCCATGCTGGACCCCACGTTCGCGAGCCGGCTGGGCAGTCACTGAAGGGGAGCTGTTGGCTCCACATAGAGCGGATTAGACGGTAGCTGAAAATCGAGTACCGAACTACTCGTGTGCCTAAGGGCGGTCCGCGAGAAAATCCGCATAGGGGGCTGAGGAGAGAGGAAGTCGATGTAATGAAGTACGTGTTGGAGTGGTGCATTCGTCCGGGTATCGGCGGCCAGCAGGCCGAGGCCGACTCGCGGCGCGCATACGAACTGTACTCGAAGTGGCAGCCCAAGGTGACGATCCTGCAGTTCGTGGGCCGCGTCGATGCCGAGGGCGGGTTCATGGTCTGCGAGGCAGACAACCCGGCCGACATCCTCGAAGGCACGACCAAGCTAGCGAACTACGTCCAGTACAAGTGCCACCCCGTGGTCGATGTGGCCGAATGGGTGCAGGCCGGTCAGGAAGGCATCGAGTTCCGCGACAGCATTAGCTGATCGTTCGTCAAAAACGCCGTCCACCCGCTGGGCGGCGTTTTTGCATTCGCGCTGCTAGAACGGCAATTCATGACTATCAGCCCGACGACTGGCTGGCCGCCAAGCGCTAGCGCAACGGCTGCGCGACGGTCCTGGGGACCCGAGCTGCCTGGATGATTCCTAGGGGGAATTACTTCGCCACGCCCGAAGCCTAGCCTCCCCGGCTACTCCCCGGGTCGCCTACGCAAGGTGAACGAGAGGGGATACATGGAGGCAATTTCGCCGTCCATATCCACTTTTAAATGTGAGGTTCGGTAGCGCGGCAGGAGGAGCGGGGAACCAGGTCGCCCTAGTCCGCGTCTGAATAGTTGTTCGGGCCGGCCCTGCTCTCTTCGGAGCACTGCCCGGTCATCATCACCGATCGGTAATCGGCGCCACCCTCATCGAGGCCGCTGGCTACGTCAGCCCATTCATCCCGTTCTGGCCGAACAGCAGCCCGCCGGTGCCGCCGGTACCAGGTTTGCCCACCGTCGCACCAGTCCCGGGGTTGCCGCCGTTCCCGCCGTTGCCGATCAGCGTCGCGTTGCCGCCGTTACCGCCGTTACCGCCGGTCACTGCGCCTGCGCCGCCCTCGCCGCCGGCACCGCCGGTGCCCGCAAACAGCACGGCGGG
>JBEKNM010000569.1:0-3393 GCA_049522835.1 Mycobacterium sp. | reverse complement strand
TATTGCTGGTGCTGCTGCATCGCGCCAAGGGTGGCGGCCTGTCGACGCTGTTCGGCGGTGGGGTGCAGTCGAGCCTCTCTGGGTCGACGGTGGTGGAGAAGAACCTGGACCGGTTGACGCTGTTCATCACCAGCATCTGGCTGGTATCCATCGTCGGTGTGGAGCTGCTTATCAAGTACCGCTGAGGCTGCACGGCGGACGATCAGGGAAGTCGACCCAGCGGCCTACGGCAAGGGACCACCGGCGGCGATGGCCGCCAGCGTCGCGAATTGCTCTCCGTCCAGCGAGGCTCCTCCGACCAGGCCACCATCGATGTCGCGCTGAGCGACGATGTCGCCGATGTTTTTCGCGTTCACCGAGCCGCCGTAGAGCACCCGGACGGTTTCGGCGATCTGCGGTGACGCCAGCGAGCTCAGCTCTTTGCGGATGGCCGCGCACACCTCCTGGGCGTCGGAAGAGCTGGCCACTCGCCCGGTACCGATCGCCCACACCGGTTCGTAGGCGATGACGACGTTGGCGATCTGCTCGGCCGACAGGCCGGCCAGCGAGCCGCGCAGCTGGTTCTCGCAGTGGCCGACGTGTTCGCCTGCTTCCCGGATCTCCAGGTGCTCGCCGATGCAGACGATCGGGGTCAGCTGGTGCTTGAGCGCGGCGGCGGCCTTGGTGGCCACCAGCGCGTCGTCCTCATTGTGGTAGGTGCGCCGCTCGGAGTGCCCGACGATGACGAAGGTGCAGCCCAGCTTGGCCAGGAAGGCACCGCTGATATCACCGGTGTAGGCGCCAGCGTCATGCGGCGACAGGTCCTGCGCGCCATAGGTCAACCGCAGCTTGTCACCGTCGACCAGGGTTTGCGCGCTGCGCAGATTGGTGAACGGTGGGATGACCGTGACGTCAACCTTGTCGTAGTACTTGTCTGGCAGCGCGAATGCGATCTTCTGCACCAGCGCGATCGCCTCGAAATGGTTGAGGTTCATCTTCCAGTTGCCGGCGATCAGCGGCTTGCGGCTCACCCGTCTCCTCCATCCTGATTTTGATCAGGCTGCGGCTCACCAAGTACCTCGATACCGGGTAGCGTCTTGCCCTCAAGGTATTCCAGTGATGCGCCACCACCGGTGGATATGTGCGAAAAGTCGCTCTCCGGGATACCGAGCGCGCGCACCGCAGCCGCGGAGTCCCCGCCGCCCACCACGCTGAATGCGCCCTTGCCGGTCGCGGCAACGATCGCCTCCGCGACCCCCTTGGTGCCCGCGGCGAATGCCGGGAATTCGAACACACCCATCGGGCCGTTCCAGAAGACGGTCGTGGCGTTGGACAACAACGCCGCGAACCGTTTGACCGATCCCGGCCCGATATCCAGGCCCATCGAGTCGTCCGGGATAGCGTCAGCGGCTACGGTCTGCGGCGGCGAGTCGGCGGCGAATTTCTCTGCCACCACAATGTCCATCGGCAGCCGCAGCACATCGACATAGGTGTCCAGCAGCCTGCGACAGGTTTCGACCATTTCGGTTTCCAGCAGCGATTTTCCGACTGAAACACCCTGCGCTGCGAGGAAAGTGAAGCACATACCACCGCCGATCACGATGCTGTCGGCTTTGGTCGCCAATGACTCGATGACGCCGAGCTTGTCCGACACTTTCGACCCGCCGAGGACTACCGCGTATGGGCGTTTGGTTGAGCTGGTCAATCGTTCGAGTACCTGAATCTCTTCGGCGACCAGCTTACCGGCGTAGTGCGGCAGCAAGGTGGCGATGTCATAGATCGAGGCCTGCTTGCGGTGCACCACCCCAAAGCCGTCGGAGACGAAAGCGCCTCCCGGCCAGACTAATTCGGCAAGCCGCTTGGCCAAGGCGAGTCGCTCGCCATCGTCCTTGCTGGTCTCACGCGGGTCGAAGCGGATGTTCTCGAGCAGCAGGACGTCGCCGTCTGTCAAACCCTCAGCACGAGCCAACGCATCGGCTCCCACGACGTCGCCGGCCAACTGCACGTGCCGGCCCAGCTGCTCCCCGAGCGCCGCGGCGACCGGTGCCAGCGACAGCTTCGGATCGGGTCCGCCCTTTGGACGACCCAGGTGCGAGGTGACCACCACCTTCGCGCCGGCGTCAAGAAGCGCCTTCAACGTCGGTATCGACGCTGTGATGCGGCCGGGGTCGGTGATGGCGCAGTCGTCGTCAAGCGGCACATTCAGGTCGGACCGCACCAGCACGCTGCGACCCGACACACCTTCCGCGAGCAGGTCTGCGAGGGTTGGGAGCCAGGACCCCATCACAGCTAGAGCGACTTGCCGACCAGCGCCACGAGATCAACGAGGCGATTGGAGTAGCCCCACTCGTTGTCGTACCACGACACCACCTTTGCCTGGTTGTCGATCACCTTGGTCAGACCGGAGTCGAAGATTGAGCTGTGCGGGTCGGTAACGATGTCGCTGGAAACGATCGGCGCGTCGTAGTACTTCAGAATGCCCTTGAGCTTGCCCTCGGCGGCGGCCTTGAACGCCGCGTTGATCTCTTCTGCGCTGCCGGCTTTGGAGAGCTCGACGGTCAGATCGGTGACCGAGCCGGTGGGGATGGGCACCCGCAGCGCGTAACCGTCGAGTTTGCCCTTCAACTCGGGCATCACCAGGCCGATCGCCTTGGCCGCACCGGTAGAGGTGGGCACGATGTTCAGCGCGGCGGCTCGGGCGCGACGCAGGTCTGTGTGCGGTCCGTCCTGCAGGTTCTGGTCCTGGGTGTAGGCGTGGATGGTGGTCATCAGGCCTTTGACGATGCCGAACTCGTCTTGCAGCACTTTAGCCAGCGGCGCGAGGCAGTTCGTCGTGCACGACGCATTGGAGATGATGTTTTGGCTGCCGTCGTACTTGTCGTCGTTGACCCCGAGCACGATGGTGATGTCCGGGTCGGTGGCGGGCGCCGAGATGATCACTTTCTTGGCGCCGGCGTCCAGGTGACCTTTGGCCTTGGCCGCGTTGGTGAACAGGCCGGTGGATTCGACGACGACGTCGACGCCGAGGTCGCCCCACGGCAATGCCGCCGGGCCCTCCCTGACTGCGAGCGCCTTGATTTTCGCGGGGCCGACGACGATGGTGTCCTCGCCTTCGAGGCTCACGTCGTACGGCAGCCGTCCCAGGATCGAGTCGAATTTGAGCAGGTGCGCGAGCGTGCTGTTGTCGGTGATGTCGTTGACGGCGATCACCTCCACGTCGGCGATGCCCTGCTCCCGTTGGGCCAATAAAGCCCGGTAGAAGTTCCGACCGATTCGACCAAAGCCGTTGATGCCTACGCGAACCGTCACTTGATCTCTCCCTGTCTTTCCTTGTCCGCTGATGAACCGCTCGCCGTCAGCCTAGATCAGTAATAGCAACAGTTGCTGGGTCGGTGAGAGTCCCGGACTTTTGCC
>JBEKNM010000568.1:0-3410 GCA_049522835.1 Mycobacterium sp. | reverse complement strand
AATGGCGAACCGAGATGGCCGACCGCTTCGCGGTCTGGCGTCAGGTCACCGTGCCCGACGCTGCCGCCTGAAATGTGAACGACCCAACGGTGGTCCGTCGCGACTGCTTCAAAACCAACTGCGCCACTACACTTTTCAATCAATGTGACAGTGCCGATGGATGCGCCAGACCGAGGCGGAGGAAGGGGACCCCGAAGGTGGATGCTGCCGAGAGCTTGATGGCCATGGTCAACGAGGAAGATCCGTTCGCGGCGGGGCGCGATGACCTCTGGGACCTTCAACTCCAAGCGGCAAGCCAGCGGCTGGCCGAACGCCGGCTGCAGATCCCCGTCCTGGACCAGCTAGCGAGCGATCGAGGGATTGACGATATCACAAGTCTCGAGAGCATGGTCCCGCTCTTGTTTGCGGACACGGTCTACAAGAGCTATTCGGAGGCCTTCGTCGACGGCGGCCGGTGGGATCTCCTGACCAAATGGCTCGCCACGCTGGCCACGCCCGACTTCGCGGATCTGGACCTGGAGGGGATCTCGGGCATCGATGACTGGCTGGACCTGCTGTGGAAGTCCGGCTACCGGGCCATGACATCCGGGGGAACGTCGGGGAAGCACTCCATTTACATGGAGAGCCTCGCCGACGAGGATTTCGCCCACGACGTCAACCGCCTGATCCTCGGTTGGGAGCTGGGACTGAAGCCCGGCGCCGGGAGGCCCTGTTTCTTGTTCAATGCGAGTTCGGGGCCGTACCGGGGGATAGACATCATGAACAACATCGCGAAGTTGATCGGCCGGCCGGACGACACCTACCACCTGATGAATGAACCTATGCGCGCGGGTGACCTGAACAAGATGGGGCGCATGCGCCGCAGTATCGCCGAGGGCCGGGCCACGCCATCCGAGGTCGCAGAGTTTGAAGCCGAGGGCAAGCGCCGGCAGGAGCGGATGCTCTCGAACGTCGAGGGCTTCCTCGACAAGCTCTTCAGCTTCCGGCATGAGCCGACGCTGATTGAGGGCAACTGGGGGCCCACGTTCCAGGCGGTGACCCAGGGCCGAGCCCGCGGCATCCCGGACGGGGACTTCCATCCTGACACGGTGCTCTTCATCGGCGGCGGCGCCAAGGGCAGCGTGCTCCCCCCCGACTTCCGCGCGCAAATGCGCACGTTCTTCGGTATCCCCGACAACCAGATGCACTACGGCTACGGGACGTCGGAAATACACGGGAGCCTGCCGGCGTGCCCGGAGAAGAGGCGGCCGCACTGCCCGCCCCACGTGATCTTGCTGGTGCTGGAAAAGGACGGGGAAAGCCTGGCCGAGTGCGTCGACGGCAAAGTGGAGGGCCGTGCCGCCTTCCTCGACGTGAGCATGGACGGGCGCTGGGGCGGCCTGGTAGGGGGAGACAAGGTGGTGGCCGACTTCAACCCGTGCCCATGCGGACGCAAAAGCCCGACGGTCGACTTCGTGAGCCGGTACAGCGATCTTCCCGAAGGTGACGACAAGCTGAGCTGCTCGGGGACAATCGAGGCCTACATCCGCGGCCACCTCACAGCGTGAAAGGAATTTGATCGGTATGAGCTCGCTGACAACGCAGACAGGTCCGCTGACGGTCACCCACGTGGTGAAAGGTGTCGCGAACAGAGAGCGAGCCGTCGAGCACAAGTCCCGTGAGCGCCGGGATGCCGGCTCGGTGTTCTACACGCCCGCGCTCAACCTCGACGATCTGGTGTGGACTCGCACCGAACCCGGCCCCGCGTTCGACCTCACGTCGGACGAGATCATCGACTTCCTGGTGGAGGTGGGCAAGCACCTGAACCCGGGCACGAACGAGGCGGTCGCCGAGGCCGTGGCGGGCCTGTCGGCATCCAACCAGCTGGGGCAGCGAGTCGTCGAGCATTCCTTCTCGCAGTTCGAAACGCTGTTCCGACGTGACGTGCTCCGGTTCGAGCTGGAGCAGAACCTGGGCAAGGCGGCCGACGGCTGGTACGAGGTCACGATGCCGGACGGCGGTACCCGGAGCGTCCGCGCCTTCCCGCCCCGGCTCGTGCACATGCTGGCGGGCAATTCTTCGGTCGTGGCCGCCATGACGATTGCCCGGGCTGCGCTGACAAAGGGCGTGCATCTCCTGAAGCTGCCGTCGAACGACCTCTTCTCCGCGCCGGCCATCCTCGAGACCATGGCGCAGGTCGACCCGAAGCACCCGGTGACCCGGTCGTTCTCGGCCGTGTACTGGAAGGGCGGGGACAGGTCGGTCGAGTCCGTGCTGTTCCGCCCGCTGTTCTTCGACAAGCTGGTGGCCTGGGGGGGCGATGCCGCCCTGCGTCATGCGAAGGAGTACATCGGGCCGGGTTTCGAGCTGGTCTCGTTCGACCCGAAGACGTCGATCTCCGTCATCGGACGAGAGGCGTTCGACACGATCGAGACGCTTCATGATGCCGCCACCCGGGCCGCCATCGACGCATCTCACTACAACCAGGAGTCCTGCGCAGCGTCCCGGATTCAGTTCGTGGAAGGAACCATAGAGCAGGTCGACGACTTCTGCGAGCGTCTCGTCGGCGAACTTGCGATTGACCGCCCGCTGTCGTCTGCCTTCGGGCCGGTGACTCCACCCGACATTCGCCAGGAGGTGG
The DNA here is from genome assembly GCA_049522835.1 of Mycobacterium sp. GTDB lineage: Bacteria > Actinomycetota > Actinomycetes > Mycobacteriales > Mycobacteriaceae > Mycobacterium. The sequence continues at coordinate 790 of JBEKNM010000568.1, read as the reverse complement.
AGATGCTGAAGATGATGCCGGAGAGCTTCCGCGTATGGGGCCGGTACGACGGATCGGGCCTGGTCGTCCGCTCGGCGCGGCCGGTCGACTGGCATCCCATCGCGAAGACGGTCAATGTGGTCCCCGTGGCCAATGCCGCCGATGCCGTCCGCCACACTACGGTCGCGACGCAGACCATCGGGGTCTACCCGCCGCACCGGACCATCGAACTGCGGGACGCGTTCGCATCCGCCGGAGGGCAGCGGATCGTGTCTCTCGGCTCGAACGGCACCTCGGATGCGACTGGTCTGCCGCACGACGGCTTCTATCCAATCCACCGGTTCATGCGCTGGGTGTATTCGACCATCTAAGCCTGAATCCGTGGATGGTCCGGTGACCTGATCGGCGTGTGAACACCGAAAATGCCTCCTGAACTGGGACAATGGGGTCGTTGAAGTCCTGTTGTCCAGCGTTCGGGAAGGCATTTTCAGTGCACTCATCCTATACGTTCACCGCCGAGTCGGCGGTATTTGACGAGCAGAACCTGGTGTCGTCGGCCGGATTGGCACCGGTGCTGCAACTGGCTGAGCAGACCGGTCTTTCGCGGTTGATCGACCAGCACTTGGACCTGCCCTCGACCCGGGTGACGTCGGGGGCAGTCAATCCGGTCGGCAAACTGACCTCGATCGTCGGCACTGTCACGTTGGTGAGTGTGGGCGACCTGGGAGGATTCGTGGGGTGGGCACCGCAACGCCGTCGTACAAGGGCCACCGCTACCCGGTTGAGATCATCAACCACTGCGTGTGGCTGT
>JBEKNM010000567.1:0-3429 GCA_049522835.1 Mycobacterium sp. | reverse complement strand
GTGTGAGAACCTAATGGGAATCGATCAGCGTGTTCCTGACAGGGATTGCGTTTACTGCGCGGGAGGCTGATTACCGAGCCACCGGCCGGTGAGCACAAGTGAGAACCTGGGACGTCGGTCGATTTCTAAGTGTAGATCGTGCCCCGGCTGGTTGGTGAGGTCGCCTGTAGCGCTCACTAGGGCACCATCCTTAATGCAGCCCGAACAGATGAGGGTTGTGACCTCTCGGTCTCGGCGGGTGCATGGCCCTTAGCGCGAGCCACTCGATGGCCACCATAAGTTCCGCCAGCCCTGCCGGGCCGAGAGCCGCCGACCGGCGTCAGGAACATGCCCGTGTGAGGGCCGATTAGTGAGCTTCCGGCAGCGGCTCTCGATTCCGCAGAGGTGACGAGTAGAGCTCAAGGAGATGGCCCGTTGTTCGTCGGCTGGGATTGGGGCAACACTGCCCACGACGTGACCGTGATCGATTCCGCCGGTGACCGGGTGCACCGTATGGCGATCCCGCATACCGAGGACGGCATCGTGCGAGCAGTGGCGAAGCTGGCCGACCACGGCGACCCCGGTGAGCTGCCAGTGGCGATCGAGACCACTCGCGGACTGGTCGTGGACCGGCTGTTGGCAGCTGGACACCCAGTGATCCCGGTGCACCCCAATGCCTTCCACGCAGTGCGTCCACGATGGGGAGCAGCACGAGCCAAGAACGACCCCGGCGACTCGTTCAAGCTGGCCGATTACGCCCGGACCGATATCCATCGCCTGCCTGTGCTGGTACCGACGCTGCCCGAAACCCTCGAACTGCAGGCGCTGACCCGCCAACGTGACAATCAACTCGCGTTGCGCATCGCCGCGGTCAACCAGCTGGCGGCACTGCTGGACCAGCACTGGCCCGGCGGGAAAACTATTTTCGCCCAACTGCATTCGCCGATCGCGCTGGACTTCCTGCACCGCTACCCGACACCGCAGGCCGCCGCCACTCTCACCCCTGCCCGGATTGAGGCGTTCTGCCGCCGCCGCCAATACAGCGGCCGCCGTACCGGCGCCGAGCTGCTGGACCGTCTGCGCCACGCCCCGATAGCGGCCAGTCGGCTCGGCGAGCCGACTGTGGCGCAGATGATCCATACCCAGGTCTCAGCCGTGCGCGCCCTCCAGGCCGGCATCGACACGCTCGACACCGTGATCGCAAAGAAGGCCACCGCACACCCCTACGCGGGCCTGCTGGCCGGACTGCCACGCATCGGCACCCTCAACCTGGCCCAGATCATCGGTGAGGTCGGGCCCATCCTCGAACGCGCCACCAGTTTCGACCAACTCGCCGCTGAAACCGGCCTCGCCCCGGTCACTCGCTCCTCCGGCAAAACCCACTCCGTGGCCTTCCGGCACACCACCAACCGCCGCGCGCGCCAGGCCCTGCACACCTGGCTCGACAACAGTCGACGATCCAGTGACTGGGCCCAGCAGCGCTACGCCGCTGCACGCGCCCGGGGACAACGCCACCCACACGCTCTGCGCACCATAGGCCGAGCTTGGCTGCGCATCATCTGGGCCTGCTGGCGCACCAAAACTGCCTACGACCCCACCCGACACCAAGCGGCGAAACAACCAACCGCCGCGTAGGGGTTGACTCAGGAAACTTATGGGGTGTCGTGCCGCCGAGCACTGGTCCATTAGGTTGCCGCCGGGTGGCCTTCGGCTCTGAATAGGTTGCACCACAACAGAGTTAGGAGGAAAACAGATGATCTTTGTCGGGGACGATTGGGCTGAAGACCACCACGATATTCACGTGATGGACGCTGACGGGGCGCGGCTGGCATCGCGTCGGCTGTCCGAAGGACTTCCGGGCGTTCGAGGGTTCCACGAGTTGGTGGCCGCCCACGTCGCAGAACCCAGCCAGGTGGTGATCGGCATCGAAACCGATCGCGGCCTGTGGGTGCAGGCCCTGAGTGCGGCCGGGTACCGGGTGTATGCGGTCAACCCGCTCGCCGTGACACGCTATCGCGACCGCTATCAGGTCTCCGGCGCGAAATCCGATGCGGGCGATGCCAAGCTGCTGGCCGACCTGGTCCGCACCGACCGGCACAACCACCGCCCGATAGCCGGCGACAGCTCCGAAGCCGAGGCCATCAAGGTCCTCGCCCGGGGACACCAGAACCTGATCTGGGCCCGCACCCGGCACACCAACGCACTGCGCTCGGCATTGCGCGAGTGCTACCCCGCAGCGCTGGAGGCGTTCGACGACCTGCACGACCGCGATGCCCTGGCCGTTCTGGGCCGCGCTCCCACTCCCGCCGAAGCTGCGCATCTGAGCGTGGCCAAGATCCGGTCAGCCCTCAAACACGCTGGGCGAGTACGTAACCTCGATGCCCGTGCCCAGGAGATCGCCGCAGCGCTGCGAACCGAACAGCTCGCCGCCCCCGCCGCGGTCACTGCCGCATTCGCCGCGAGCACCCGGGCCGCGGTCGGCATCACCATCGAACTGAACCGCCAGATCACCGACCTCGAAGCCGAACTGGCAACACATTTTGAGACACACCCGGACGCCGACATCTACCTCTCCCCGCCAGGACTTGGTGTCATCCTCGGCGCCCGGGTGCTTGGTGAGTTCGGGGACGACCCCGACCGCTACACCACCGCCAAGTCTCGCAAAAACTACGCCGGAACATCACCCCTGACCGTGGCCTCAGGCAAGAAACGCGCCGTACTGGCCCGCCGCGTCCGCAACCGGCGCCTCTACGACGCCCTCGACCAATGGGCCCTCTGCGCGCTCACCACCAGTCCTGGCGCACGCGCCTTCTACGACCACCACCGCGCCGCCGGCGACCTGCACCACCAAGCCCTGCGTGCCCTAGGAAACCGGCTCGTCGGCATCCTGCACGGCTGCCTGCGCCACCACAGCGCCTACAGCGAGAACACCGCCTGGGCGCACCGCCACATCACCCACGCCGCTTGACAAGTTACGACCCTGGGATGTCTACAGTGACGTATCGACTGTGTAGGGTCTCAGATTGCTCTGCACTTTCTCAGCGCCGGTTGCACCGTCTCTGCACTTGTCTCAGGACCGATACACGGAATGGCGAAGGTCCTCAGATATACGGCTAATCCCGGCTAGGGACTGAGCCCGTACCTAGGGGGAGCGCGCCGTTACTGCTGTCCGTCGAGGATGTGTGCGTAGGGGTCGCTGTCGGAACCGACGGTTTCGGGCATCGGATAGTACGTCTTGATGAGCAGATTCCCACCGTCATCCCACGCGAACGTCTCTATGCTGTACGCCTTTTCAACGTTCGGTTCGGTGCCGAAGTAATTCTCACAGACCCAAGCCATCTCGTTGCCGTTGACTTGAACAGTGATCATCTTGATCTTGAGGATGGACTGGAACATGTCGAACGCGTCGCCCGTCGCAGTGTCGAATCCGCGTTTCTCCTCGGTACCCAC
>JBEKNM010000566.1:0-3438 GCA_049522835.1 Mycobacterium sp. | reverse complement strand
TTCGTTCTCGCCGACCTGAATGAGAATCGGGGGAAGGCCGTGCATGTCGGCGAAGATCGTAGAGCATCGGGGGTCGCGGGGGTCGGCGCCGGCCAGGTATTCGGTTACCGTCGACGCGAGCATTTCACGAGTGACCAAGGGGTCCAAGTGTTTACGTTCCTCCATTGAGGAGCCGCTCAGAGTCAGATCGGCCAACGGTGAGATCACGGCGACGCAGGCAGGAAGCGCCAAGCCCTGATCTCTGGCCGCCGCGGTGACGGCGACGGCAAGGTTGCCGCCAGCCGAGTCGCCGAGCACAGTCAGCGATCGTGGGTCCACGTTGCCGTGCGTCACAAGCCAGTCGTAGGCGCAGAAGCAGTCGTCAAAAGCTCCCGGGAAGCGGGTTTCCGGCGCGAGCCGATAATCCACCACGTGCACGCGGGCGTTGGCGGCCAAAGCCACTGCGGCAGCTAAGGGGAGATAGCGATCTGGCGGAGAGCCAGTCACGTAGCCCCCTCCATGAAAGTAAAGGACGGTGCGATCGGGCCCGCTCGCAAGTGGTTCAAGCGTGATGGCTGGGACACCCCCCAGCTCGTGTGTAACGCGCGTGACCGCTTCCAGGCGGAACGAGCCGTCACGAACCCCCGCGCCTTCCTGGTCGACTTGGGTTGGCCCCGCGCGAAGGTAGTGGTCGAACGCCTGCAGCAGCTGTGAGGGCGTATCACTGCGCATCGGGTTGGCCGTCGCTCGACGAAGTGATGACGGTATAGAGCTCGGAGATGAGGCCGTCGCGGACGATGGCTACGTCGAATCCGGTGGCGACAGGCTCGCCGGTTTCGGGTCCGAGCTGCCATGCCAAGTATCCGAGGCCACGGGTTTGGTAGACCGGCCCGGCTTTGGTGAAAACCAGTCCATCCATGTGCGACTGCAGTGCTTTTGCCTTGGCCGCCAACGCCTCACGGCCAACGGTGGTTCCCTCGTCATCCGTCCACCCAACATTCGGGGCATAGGTTCTCTCGATTGCCGAGGCCATCCGCTCGACATCACGTTCGTTGAAAACCCCGAGCAGATTAGCCTCCATCAAGGCATTCACGGTCTCAGTCATGACGCATCCTCCGATGCTAGCGGGCGCCAGTTCAGCGCAAGTATACGTGACATATCAAGTACTGTGCGGCTGCCGGAGCGTTATCCGGCACCTAGTGAGTTCCCATCGCCTAGCACCGTTGTGCACGAAGGTCGGTTGAACTCGTTGACGTCTGTCACGATGCCTCCTCTTGCTTCGGCTACCAACGCTTCACGATCCACGTTGGTGCACTCCGATTGATCCATGCCATCAAATACGTGATAGATCATGTGGATATTCCGTGTGTTCGCGACGAACCATCCCGGCGGTTGTGCCCTCTTGCGGTCAAGCCGCGACCAAAAGGACTGCCATCCGCAGTCTCTGCCGGGGCGTCGAGGCGGTTAGCGGTCACATCGCGATATCCTCGGCAGGTAGCCAGCAAAGGAAATAGCCGAAGTGTCACGTAGTCAGCGCCGAAAGTCCCCTCAAGAGCCTTGGCTGTCGGCCGCCCAGCTGCAAGCTTGGCGTGCGTTCATGCGCGTACAGATGCGGATGAACTACGAGATGAATCGGGAGCTTCAGAGCGACAGCGATTTGTCGCTTGCCGACTACCACGTTCTGAACGCGCTAATTTCGGCACCCGCCGGGCGGCTGCAGGTTTCTGACCTCGCGGCCCTGATCGGCTGGGAACGGAGCCGCGCGTCGCACCAGCTGCGGCGGCTGTGTGAACGCGGCCTCGCTGCACGGGTTCCGTCAGAGGATGACGGCAGGGCAACAGATGCGATCTTGACTAAAGCGGGTCGTCAAGCGATCGACGACGCCGCTCCCGGTCATGTGGCCTTGGTCCGGCGTCTGTTCTTCGACCCGCTGCCCGACGAGCTGCTCGCACCTCTTACTGCGGCGTTGGAGCACATCCACATCCATATGAACTTCAACACCTCCTTGCCGCCGGCACCATGGTGAGCGCCTATGAGCAAGAGAGAATGAACCATCATTCGCTGCACGGGCCGCTGACGCTGCCCCGTTAGGGCCAGATCCCCCCAGTTCTCCGGGCTCTTAATACAGGCTGGCCCGGAATAACTGAGCGATCTCTTGAGATATAGATGATGTATCACGTATTCTGACCCGAGATCGGGCCTGGAACCAGGAAGGATCACCATGAGTGCGACAACCCGCCCTGACACGCGCGACCTGTTCGCCACAGTCGACACGATGGATATCCCCGCGACGCTCGCCCTCTTCGCCTCGGGTAGCCGCGTTGTATTCGGCAACGGCGAACCTCTACATGGAATCGACGAGATCCGTTCCGGAATAACGTCTTTCTACGACACGATCGCGGGCCTGTGTCACCAAATCGTCAACGAATGGAACGTCGGCGACGACGCGATCGTCGAGTTCAAAGTCGGCTACGACCGCAAGGATGGGCAACAGGTCAGCGTTCCGTGCGTCACGATCTTCCATACAGACGCCGCTGGCAAGATCGACAACTACCGCGTCTACTTTGACGTGGCGCCCATTTATGCCTGACCGTTCAGTGCGGAGTGGTTCAGTTCGCGAGCAGCGACAATGACGACGCCGCGGCAAAGGCTCGATGCAGCTCAGGATCCGGGCGGCCCGACGCATATGTGGTATCGCGTTGGCGACAAATCGGTTTGGCGCGTTGGGTACGGCGCGATGCAGCTGGCCGGAGACGGTGTCTTCGGCCCACCGCGGGACCGTGATGAAGCAATCGCAGTTTTGCGCGCCGCGGTGGACGCAGGGGTAGATCACATCGACACCGCGCAATATTACGGGTCCGGGGTGGTAAACCAGCTGATCCGGGAAGCGCTGTTCCCTTACCCCGACAAGCTGGCTTTGGTTAGCAAGGTCGCCGCGCGCCGGGACGGTGTCGGCGCGGTCCTGCCCTATGACGACCCCGATCAGCTCCGCGCGGGCATCGAAGACAATCTTGCGACGCTGGGCGTCGAGCAACTCACCGCGGTAAACCTGCGCGTGATGGACAACGCCGTGCCTGACGAACGGTTTGTCGACCAGCTCGGAGCTTTGGTGGCCGCGCGGGACGAAGGCTTGATCGCAGGAATCGGGATCAGCAACGTAACCCTACGACACCTCCTGCGGGCGCAGGAGGTCACCGACATCGTCTGCGTTCAGAACGCTTACAACCTCGCGGATCGGTCTTCGGCTGCGGTCCTTGACGAGTGCACCGCGCGACGCATCGCATTCGTTCCGTTTTGTCCGCTGGGCTGGCCGAAGAAGCAGCACGACGCGATCCGCACCAATCCGGTCGTCACTGGCATCGCCGTCGGCCACGGCGTCACACCGGCCCAGGTTGCCCTCGCCTGGCTATTGGCCATTGCGGACAACGTGCTGCTGATCCCGGGGACCACCAGCCGCAA
>JBEKNM010000565.1:0-3458 GCA_049522835.1 Mycobacterium sp. | reverse complement strand
AACCTCTACGTCGGCGGCAATGGCGGTATGACTCCCAAGCACGCACAGCTGCTGGCCGGCGACCTGGACACCGAGACGCTGATCCGCTATGTCGACCGGTTCTTGATGTACTACATCCGCACGGCCGACCGGCTGCAGCGCACCGCGCCGTGGGTCGAATCGCTCGACGGCGGGCTCGATCATGTGCGCGAGGTCGTGTGCGACGATACGCTGGGCCTGGCCGCAGAATTCGAGGCCGCAATGAAGCGGCATGTGCAGAACTACAAGTGCGAATGGAAGGGCGTGCTGGAAGATCCGGACAAGCTGTCGCGGTTCGTCTCCTTCGTCAACGCCCCGGACGCCGTCGACTCCACGCTGACATTCACCGAGCGTGCCGGGCGCAAAGTACCTGTGCCCATTGGCATGCCGCGGGTCCGCCCATAATCTCAGGGAAGAGGAGCTTTGACGCTTGCCAACGACGTTGCGGTGTGGACAACCGCCTGCGCATACGACCATCTCATCCCCGGCCGTGGAGTCGGTGTGCTGCTTGACGACGGCACCCAGGCCGCGCTGTTCCGGCTGGACGACGGGTCGGTTCACGCGGTCGGTAACGTCGACCCGTTCTCCGGCGCTGCGGTGATATCCCGCGGCATCGTCGGCGACCGCGGCGGTCGAGCCACGGTCCAATCGCCCATCCTCAAGCAGGCATTCGCGCTCGACGACGGCTCTTGTCTGGACGATCCACGGGTGTCGGTGCCGACCTATCAGGTGCGCGTCACCGCCGAGGGCGACATTCAGGTCGCGCGGCCGGCCGGCTCTTAGGTAGCACTGATATCACCGACCAGGTAGCGCTGCATCGTCGGGCCGATGGCGTCGACGAGCGCGTCCACCGACATCGAGTGCAGCGGCTCGGAGCTCACTCCGTAGCGCATGATGCCCAAACCGACGAGCTGAGAGGCGCACAACGACCCCCGGATCGCGGCCTCGTCAGCTCCCAGGATTTTCAGCAGCGGGCCAAAGACCGGGCCGATGAACATGCCTTGCACGGTCTCGGCGGTCTTAGCCATTCCCGTGGATGCGATCGCACTGGCCGCGAACGGGCCGCCGTCGGCGGCATCCCACGTGGCAATCAGCATGTACAGCGTCCGGCGGCCTACTTGGTTCACCCCTCCGGTGACGATTCGGTCGATGAATTCCGGTGTGCCGAATGGCAAACGCAGCATCTTCGCGACTGGGTCGAGGAGCCCACGCGATTGCTCTTCGCGACGGGGCATGGTGTCAGGATCGCCCGTAGGTGATCAAAGATCAAGCGCCGCTGATATCGGCGCGCCTGTCGATCAAAGCTTTGCGGTCCACGGAATTCGGCAGCTGGTCGCAAGCGGTGCGGGTCGCATGGCCTTGCGGAATCGGTTCGCAATCAACTGCGCCAGCCCGGGATGGGTGCCCAGCGGCCCGCTGACCAGGTCGGCGCCGCAGGCGCGCAGCCGCTCTTGAAATAGGCCGTCGGCCAGCAGATACGAGGCGACCACGACGCGGCGCGCGCTGTGGCGTCCAGCGCTGGCCCGCGCTTTGGCTACCGCCTTTCGCACATCGGGTGCCTGTTGCACATCGGTTATATGGGGGCAGCTAGTAGCCGCAAACCCCAAGTCCACCGGCGATCCAGTCAGCGTAGACAGCAGCGCCGCAGTGGTGCGCAGGTCGGCGCCCGCCGTCAGGTCTGATGTGCCCGCCGCCGCGAGGATCACCGAATCGCCGCGACGCCAGCCGGATCCGACCAGCTGGTCAGCGACCGTCCGCACGATCTCCCTGCTCGGCCCCAATGCAGGGGTGACGACGACGTTCGGGTGTCGGCCGGCCGCGACCTGGGCGGGCAGATCGGTGCGAACATGATATCCACGGGACAAAAACGCGGGCACCACGATCGCGGGCCCGTTGGCATCCGAAAGCACTTCGCTGGGCGTGGGGCCCAACACGTCGACAAACGCAACCTGCACCGTGCGGTCCAGCAGCGTGCTCACCTGTGCCGCAAGGTCTCCGATCATCGCGACACCACCGGATCGGCGGGTGCCATGCGCTGCCAGGATCAGAGTCATGGTAAATCGGTTGGTTCGTCCATTGCGAGGCGGTAACCACGCTTGACAACCGTCGCGACAATGTTCTTGTCGCCCAGAGCTGTTCGCAGCCGAAGTACAGCGGTGTCGACTGCGTGCGGGTCGTGGCTATTGCCCGGCAGCACGCGTAACAACTCATTGCGTGCAACGACGTCACCGGGACGGTGCGCCAGCGCGCGCAATGTCGCCATCTCGGAACGGGACAACGACCTGACCGAACCATCTACCAGCACGCAGGTTCCGCGGATATCGACAACGTGGCCTGCGGCCTTTACGGTGTGCGACCCCAGCAGCGGTAGCTCCTCGGCAATATGCCGGGCCAAGGCTCCCAACCGCATTCGTTCGGGTGATGACGTTGGGACGCCTTTTCGTCTCAGCGGCTGAGAGGTTACTGGGCCGACACACATCGCATGCACATCGGTGCGCAGCGCCTGAAGCACTTGGTCCTCGATACCCAAGTCGCGGCTGCGCTCCAGAACCGCCGCTGCAGCAGGTGCCGATGTGAAGCTGACCGCATCGAATTGCCGTCGTGCGATCCCAGTAACCAGCTGGTCGAACTGGCCACCCAACTGTGTTGACTTCCAACGATATACCCGGATGGGCACCACTTCAGCACCCGCGGAACGCAGGCCCCCGACGAATTCTGGGAACGGGTCCCAGGCGTCGGCGGCACCGTGCAATTGGATGGCGATACGCGACCCGGATACGCCTGATTCGAGCAGGTATTTGAGTAGTTCTTGTGAGGATTCGGATTTCGGGGACCACTCTTCGTGCAGGCCGGCGGCGCGCAGCGCCCCGGTCGCTTTCGGTCCGCGGGCCAGGATCCGGGCCGACGACAACGACTCGATGAGCTGGTTGGCCAGCCCCCACCCCTCGGCTGCAGCCACCCAGCCGCGAAAGCCGATGCCGGTGTGGGCAACCAAGATGTCCGGCGACTGGGCGATCAAAGCGTCTGTGTTGCTGTGCAGTTCATCATCGTCAGGTAGTGCGATCATGTTGATCGCCGGGGCGCTGCAGACCTCGGCGCCGCGGCGGCTCAGTAATGCGCATAGTTCCTCGGAGCGGCGAGCCGACGTCACCGCAATCCGGTAACCGGTCAGCGGCGCGAATTCTGGCTGGGCCATATGACCTGTGTATGCCTGCGGGATTTCGGCTGCGTTACCAGCCAATTGCTGACGCATTGCCCCGCCTTTTACTGGGATCACAGTCGTGCCGACTCCGCTTCAGGCAAGGGCTGGGGCAGGTGGGGGGGCAGGGCCGGGGCCGAAACCGGCCGGCGGATGTAAACCATCCAGGTCATCACCGCGGCGACGACGTAGGAGGCTAGGAAAACCCAGTACGCCGCGGTCTCCGTGCCGCTGTGCAGGT
>JBEKNM010000564.1:0-3469 GCA_049522835.1 Mycobacterium sp. | reverse complement strand
CACCTCGACCACCCGCTCGGGTCGCAGCGGCACGAACGAGAGATCCTTGCCGGCGTTCCAGCGGGAGGCTTCGTTCTTGCGCGGGGTGCGCTCACCGGCTTGGTGGGCCGCCCAGTTCCACGGGTGATCTTCGAAGCTGGTGACCAGTGGCTGCAGCTCGATGAACAACCGCCGCCGTTCGGCCATCGGGAAAGCCCCGATCACACCGACCGACGCGAGTTGGCCTGCGGAAGGGCCCTGATCCTGGTAGAGCCCGAGCAGCAGCGAGCCGATCGCTTCGCCGCCCGACTTGTGCACTCGATAGCCGGCGACCACGCAGTCGGCGGTGCGCTCGTGCTTGATCTTGAACATGACGCGCTTGTCCGGCTGATATGTGATCGTCAGCGGCTTGGCGATGACGCCGTCGAGGCCGGCTCCTTCGAACTCCTCGAACCACTGTTGTGCGGTATCCAGATCGGTGGTTGCCGGCGTGACATGGATCGAGGGCCGAGAATTGGTCCCGGACTTGGACAGGGCGTCGACGAGAGCGGCACGGCGCTGGCTGAACGGGCGTCGGGTGTAATCGTCGTCGCCGAGGGCGAGTAAGTCGAAGGCGATGAAGGATGCCGGTGTCTTCGCGGCGAGCATCCGCACCCGCGAATCGGCCGGGTGGATGCGCTGTTGCAGCGCCTCGAAGTCCAGGCCGTGGTCGGTGCCGATAACGATCTCACCGTCGATCACGCAGCGCTCCGGCAACTCGGCGGTGACCGCCGCGACCAGCTCCGGAAAGTAGCGGGTCATGGGCCGTTCGTTGCGGCTGCCCAGCTCGACTTCATCGAGGTCACGGAAGCAAATGGACCTGAACCCGTCCCACTTGGGCTCATACGATGCGTCCGGTGGGATCGACCGAACCGACTTGGCCAGCATCGGCGAGACCGGCGGCATGACAGGCAAGTGCATTAGCTCCTCCTAGAAACATTGTCGCGTCTCGGTGTCGGATGACCGTCGGGGCGTGCTGGAATCGGGGTATGGCCGCTGCAGCAGAAGAGCTCGACGTCGACGGCATCGCGGTGCGGCTGTCCAACCCGGACAAGGTGTATTTTCCCAAGCTCGGGTCCAAAGGCACCAAGCGGCGGCTGGTCGAGTACTACCTCGCCGTGTCGGGTGGTCCGATGCTGAGCTCGCTGCGCGATAGGCCCACCCATCTGCAGCGTTTCCCGGATGGTATTGACGGGGAGGAGATCTACCAGAAGCGGGTGCCGCAGCACCATCCCGACTACCTGGAGACCTGCCGGGTGACGTTCCCGTCGGGGCGGACCGCCGACGCGCTGAAGGTCACCAACCCCGCGGCGATTGTGTGGGCTGCGCAGATGGGCACGATCACGCTGCATCCGTGGCAGGTGCGCTGCCCCGACACCGAGCACCCCGACGAGTTACGCATCGATTTGGATCCGCAACCCGGTGTCGCGTTCAGGGAGGCGCGCAAGGTGGCGGTCGAGGTATTGCGGCCGCTGCTCGACGAACTTGGTCTGGTCGGATACCCCAAGACATCCGGGGGTCGGGGGATCCACGTGTTTCTGCGCATCGCCACCGACTGGGACTTCATCGAGGTACGTCGGGCCGGCATCGCGCTGGCGCGCGAGGTAGAGCGTCGCGCACCGGACGCGGTGACCACGTCGTGGTGGAAAGAGGAACGCGGCGAGCGCATTTTCATCGACTTCAACCAGAACGCCCGGGACCGCACCATGGCGTCGGCGTATTCGGTGCGGCGCACCCCGATCGCGACCGTGTCGATGCCGCTGACGTGGGACGAGTTGGCCGGCGCCGAGCCGGACGACTACACCATGGCGACCGCGCCCGATCTGATGAAGGGGCGGCACGACCCGTGGGCTGCCATGGACGAGGTGGCTCAGTCCATTGCTCCATTGCTGGAAATGGTCGAGGCTGACGAAGAGCGTGGGCTCGGCGACATGCCCTATCCGCCGAATTACCCCAAGATGCCGGGCGAGCCGAAACGGGTGCAACCGAGCCGGGATACGGATCTGACCAAGAAAAACAAGGGAAAGTGATGCGGTGCGCCTCCTAGCATGGCATGCATTCGCCCGTGTGCCCGTCGGCCTTCATGCGCTTTGCGGTGGCGATGTGTTCGACGTCTCCAACCTTCCGGGGCCGCCCGAATCCGGTGCAGTGGGCGCGGGATGACGCCCTCCGGAGGGCGGTTCGCTCCTGACACTGCTCGCGCTCGCCAACCAGGTGTCATTTCTAAACATCCGGGACCCGCACGAGCCGGTCCACAGCCTTCGGAACAGCACAGGTCGAAGAGTCCGATATCCCAGTGTCACAGGCAAGTCCGGGTTCCCGTGAATCTGACACCAGATGAATCGTCGGGCCCCGGCAGAAAAAGGGCACCCAGCCTGAGAGCCAGGTGCAGTATGGCGGTGCGGCGTGTTACTGGCCTTTCTCTCTCGGCTTCCCGGCGTTCTTTATGTACGCGATGACGTACAGCACTCCGATGCCCCACATGGGGCGAAACGCGATGACGCACACCGCGATAAGCCCCGGCAGAACGCGCTGCCATCAACAGGAAGACGACTGCCCCGAAAACGATGGCCAAACTGACTTTCTGGCTGGTAGTCATTTTTGATCGCCTCCTACCAGCTACAACGCTCGCGGTCGCTTCGTCCATAGCCACCGCCGTAATGGGCAGCTGTGCGCCCAGTCGGTGGCCAGCGGGTGCGGTGCAACTACAAGGGAGCCTCGACAGTCCGGGTCACAATTACCAGCTAGCCGTAAAGAAGAACGTCTCGATTTCGGCTAACTTTCATTTAAGTCGTTCTTGACTCGAAGCCGATCGGCCCGCACAGAGAGGAGGCCATGACCCCTATGAACGTCGGTCCTGGGAAGTGGTCGACAGTCTGCGCGGTCCTGCTGTCCGCCGCCGCGCTGCTTTCCGCAGCGCCAGCATCAGCAGATCCAACTGATGATGCGTTCGTTGCGGCTCTTGCGAAGGACGGGATCGTCATTACTGACCGCGACACCGCGATTGCGATGGCCCATACGGTGTGCGCCGGATTCGATAAAAACGAAAAATCAAGCGTTCTGGCGATGAGGCTGATGAAGCACACCGATCTCTCGCTGAAACAATCCAGCTTCTTCGTCGGCGTTTCCATGTCTGCCTACTGCCCGCAGTACGAAGGGCTTACCGACAATTCGATGAACTGGCTCAACCCAGGGCCCCCGCTTATGTGAGCGTAAAGGCCATAACGCCACGGTTTCACATAAGCCGCGAGCGCTGCCTGGCGTGGTGATGTAGCTGTGCCCGTCGGGCATTGTCCAGATCACGGTGGCGTCGGGTAGTTGTTTGTCGCGCCAGCCCCAGAACGTCTTGAGCAGATGATGGCTGTGACGGGTCACCAACTTTCACGCTGCGGCGTCGTCAGCTAGGTATCGGTACAACGTGGCCCGACTCACCCCGAGGTACTTCGCGATG
>JBEKNM010000563.1:0-3474 GCA_049522835.1 Mycobacterium sp. | reverse complement strand
GTGCACGGGGACTCGGCATTTGCGAGTTGGAGGCCGATGTCGCCTTGGTTGGTGGCGATGCTGGCATTGATCTCGGCGGGATCGGTGGATACCTTGCCCGATCGCGGCGCCCTTACCGGCTTGCTGGCCGGTCCTGTCGAAGGTGGGTATTGGCAGTTGGCCCCCAGGTCCGCTGGAGGAGCAAACGACGGCATCGGCGGCGGGTTCGGTCCGCTCAACTCCGCCGATCTAGGCGCCCTGGGGCGGATCGGTGTCCGTGATGGCGCGCTCTTTGTGGCGTGGTGGCTGTGCGTCACCAGCGTGACGACTAAGGCGGCCACCGCCACCAGCGATATGACCGACCCTGCGACGATGCCCAAGATCAAGCGCTTGGACGATGGCTGTGTCGCCACCAGGTCTCCTCCCCGTGAGCGCCGTGCAGGAGCGATCCAAGACCTTCGTTATCAGTCGCGCTACAGGTTAATCGAGTAGCAGCGACTTGATGGTGACTTCGGTGGCCGGCGTTCCGTCTTCACCACCCCCGGCGACGCCGCCTTTGGCGATCTTGTCCAGGGTGGCCAGCCCGTCAGCTTGAATCGTGCCGAAGACGGTGTATTGGGGCGGAAGCTGCGAGTCCTTGTAGACGAGGAAGAACTGGCTGCCGTTGGTGTTCGGCCCCGCGTTGGCCATGGCCAGTGTGCCTCGCGGATACATCACGGGTTGCTGCGCTTTAGGGTCGTTGGGCAGGTACTGGTCGGTGGGGTACTCGTTGGCAAACTGGTAGCCCGGACCACCGGTGCCGTCGCCCTTCGGGTCGCCGCACTGAAGTACGCCCAGATCCGCGGACGTGGTCAGCCGGTGGCATTTGGTGCCGTTGAAGTAGCCCTGACCGGCCAAGTTAGCGAAACTGTTGACGGTGCAAGGCGATTCGTTGTTGGCCAGCAGCAGGCCGATGTTGCCTTGGCTGGTTGCCATGCTGGCACTCACGGTGGCCGGGTCGGTCGGTATCTTGCCGGTTCGCGGTGGCTTGACTTGCTTGGTAGCCGAGTCCGATGACGGCGGGTACTGGCAGTTGGCGCCGAGGTTGGCCGACGGCTTGAACGGTGGCAAAGGCGCAGCCGGCGGCGTCTGCGGTTCCGTAGTAGCAGTACTCGTCGCGGCACTGCTGGAGGTCGTAGCTGACGCGGTATTGCTCTTGTGCTCGTGCTTGTCCTTGATCACGACGGCCACCACCGCGCCCACCACGGCGACAGCCGCAACTATGCCAACAGCGATCAACAGAATCCGGCGCCGTTTGGCTTGTTTGGCGCGGCGCTCCAGCTGCCGTTCGAGTTTGCGCTTTGCTGTCTCACGTCGCTGTTCGTTGGTCGGCACGGCCGATATCCCTCCCTGGTTGTCTTGCGATGCGGGACGCGTCGGGGCCGGTGGACAGCCCAGGCTAGCCAATGTGGGCGCCGCGGTCCGTGTCAAGTCTTCCATTCCCGGATCAACAGCACGCCTCGGATCACCCTTGGCGCCCCGCTTCGGCGGCTTGGCGGCTGGGGATGGGAAACTGGAACCGTGTTGATCACCGGATTTCCCGCCGGGTTGCTGCAGTGCAACTGTTACGTGCTCGCCGATCGGCCCGGGACCGATGCTGTCATCGTGGACCCGGGCCAGCGCGTGATGGGTCCGCTACGGCGCATTCTCGACGAGAATCGGCTGACCCCCGCCGCGGTCCTACTGACCCACGGGCACATCGACCACATGTGGTCGGCCCAGAAGGTGTCCGACACCTACGGCTGCCCCACCTACATCCATCCCGAGGACCGGTTCATGCTGACCGACCCGATTCACGGCCTGGGCCCCCGGCTGGCTCAGATGGTGACGGGCGCGTTCTTCCGTGAGCCCAAACAGGTTGTCGAGCTGGACCGCGACGGCGACAAACTCGACCTCGGCAGTGTGACCGTCAACGTCGATCACACACCCGGGCACACCCGCGGATCCGTGGTCGTCCGGGTCCTTGCAGCGACCAAAACCGACGCCGACGTGGTGTTCACCGGCGACACACTGTTCGAGCGCTCGGTGGGCCGCACCGACTTGTTCGGCGGCAGCGGCCGCAGCTTGCTGACCTCGATCGTCGATAAATTGTTGGTGCTCGACGACAACACCGTGGTACTGCCCGGACACGGCAACTCCACCACCATCGGCGCCGAACGGCGTCGCAACCCGTTCCTCGAAGGCCTGTAGCCGGTGACGGAATTCTCGGCATTCGCAGCACCCAAAGGGGTACCGGACTACCTTCCGCCGGACTCGGCCCAGTTCGTTGCCGTGCGTGACGGGCTGCTTGGTGCTGCCCGCAGGGCCGGTTACGGCGATGTCGAGTTACCCATCTTCGAGGACACCGCACTATTCGCCCGCGGCGTCGGTGAATCCACCGATGTGGTGTCCAAGGAGATGTACACGTTCGCTGATCGTGGTGACCGCTCAGTGACGCTGCGGCCGGAGGGCACCGCCGGGGTGGTGCGCGCCGTGATCGAGCACGGCCTGGACCGCGGCGGGCTGCCGGTGAAGCTGTGTTACGCGGGGCCGTTTTTCCGCTATGAACGTCCGCAGGCCGGCCGCTATCGCCAGCTGCAGCAGGTAGGCGTGGAGGCGATCGGCGTCGACGACCCGGCCTTGGACGCCGAGGTGATCGCAGTTGCCGACGAGGGCTTCCGCTCGCTGGGCCTGAATGGGTTCCGGCTGGAAATCACCTCGCTGGGTGATGAGAGCTGCCGCCCGCAGTATCGGGAACTGTTGCAGGAGTTTCTCTTTCAGCTCGACCTCGACGAGGAAACGCGCAGGCGCGCCGAGATCAACCCGTTGCGGGTGCTCGACGACAAACGAACCGAGGTGCGGGCGATGACAGCCGACGCGCCGGTGCTGCTCGACCACCTCTCCGATGTCGCCAAGCAGCATTTCGACACCGTGTTGGCCCACTTGGATGCCCTCGGAGTGCCGTATGTGATCAACCCACGCATGGTGCGCGGACTGGACTACTACACCAAGACCACCTTCGAATTCGTGCATGACGGCCTGGGCGCGCAATCCGGCATCGGTGGCGGCGGCCGCTACGACGGGCTGATGCGCCGGCTCGGCGGACAAGACCTGTCGGGCATCGGGTTTGGCCTAGGGGTGGACCGGACCCTGCTGGCGCTGCGCGCCGAGGGCAAGAGCGTGGGGGAGACGACGCGCTGCGACGTTTTCGGGGTGCCATTGAGCGAGCAGGCCAAGCTGAGACTCGCGGTGTTGGCCGGCCGGCTCCGTGCCTCCGGTGTCCGCGTCGACCTCGCCTACGGCGACCGCGGCCTCAAGGGCGCGATGCGCGCGGCCGACCGTTCCGGTGCGCGTATTGCGTTGATCGCGGGCGACCGTGATATCGAGGCCGGCACAATCGGAGTGAAGGATCTCGTGACGGGCGAGCAGGTGTCAGTGCCGATGGATTCGGTTGTTGCCGCGGTGCTTTCGCAGCTC
>JBEKNM010000562.1:0-3476 GCA_049522835.1 Mycobacterium sp. | reverse complement strand
AGCGAGAACCCGCTGATCAGCGATCCGTTCGCGCGGGTGTTCCTGGACGCCGCCGGCGACGGAGTGTGGAATTGGTACACCGCTCCGCAGCTGCCCGCCGAGCTGCTCGACTCCGAACCGGAGTTGCCGCTGCAGAGGCAGGCGATGGTCGGCTACATGGCTTCGCGGACCGCGTTTTTTGACTCGTTTTTCCTCGACGCGACTGCTGCGGGCATCAGCCAGGTGGTCATCCTGGCGGCCGGCCTGGACTCGCGATCCTGGCGGCTGCCGTGGCCGGACGGGACGACGGTCTACGAGCTCGACCAGCCCAGGGTGTTGGAGTTCAAATCGTCGACGTTGGCCGAGCACGGGGCGCGGCCTGCCTGCAACCGGATCGCGGTTCCGGTGGATCTGCGTCAGGACTGGCCGACGGCGTTACAGCAGGCGGGTTTTGACTCCTCGGCGCCCAGCGTCTGGTCGGCTGAGGGGCTGATGCCGTATTTGCCGGCCGCGGCTCAAGAGCTGCTCTTCGAGCGTGTTCAGGGGCTCACCGTCACCAGCAGCCGGGTCGCCGTGGAGGCGCTGGGACCGAAGTTTCTCGATCCCGAGTTCCGGGCGAAGCGACGTGCGCGGATGGATCGGGCCCGCGAGTTGATGGCCAAAGCAAACCCCGCGCGTGAGGTGCCCAGCACCGACGAGCTGTGGTACTTCGAGGAGCGCGAAGACGTCGGCGACTGGTTCAGTCGACACGGCTGGGCCGTGACGGTGACCCCGTCCCTCGAACTCATGGCCGGCTATGGCCGCGCAGCTCCCAAAGAGGCCGAAGACCACGTCCCGGGGAATCTGTTCGTGGCGGCGCAGCGGGCGGGGGCCTAGCGCCGCACAGCTAACGGAATAGTCGACAGGCCGGTTGAGGAATCGGGCGATTGGCGCATCTGTCACAGGTAAGTGGTCTGGCCACTTGACGTCTGACCAATTGCCGGCCACACTGAGCGCATGGCGTTGCAGCCGGTGACTCGTCGATCGGTGCCCGAAGAGGTTTTCGAGCAGGTCGCTGCCGATGTGCTCAGCGGTGAGATGCAGCCCGGGGAGGCGTTGCCCAGCGAGCGCCGGTTGGCTGACGTCCTCGGGGTATCCCGGCCCGCTGTCCGCGAGGGGCTTAAGCGGCTTTCGGCGGCCGGTCTGGTCGAGGTGCGCCAAGGCGGCGTTACCACTGTGCGTGACTTCCGACGTCATGCTGGCCTGGACCTGCTGCCCCGGTTGCTGTTTCGCGATGGCGAGCTCGACACTTCCGTTGTCCGCAGCATCCTCGAGGCACGGCTGCGAAACGGTCCGAAGGTCGCGGAGCTGGCGGCCGAACGGCGCGGACCTGAGTTGCCTGAATTGCTCGGGGATTCGCTGCGCGCGCTCGAGACCGAGCAAGATCTGCTCGAGTGGCAACGCCAAGCGCTCAAGTTCTGGGATCATGTGGTCGACAGCGCTAGTTCGATCGTATATCGGTTGATGTACAACGCATTTCGCGCCGCATATGAGCCGGCGTTAGCCGCCCTGGCCACTGCGATGCCCGCCAAGGTCAAGCGTCGCGATGACTACCGGGAGCTGGCCGATGCGATCTGCTCAGGTGATCCCGCCAGAGCGAAGAAAGCCGCCGAAGACGTACTCGAACTTGCGAACACAACGTTGATGGCCGCACTCGACAGTGCAGGAAATCGGAGATGACCGGACCACGCCTATGACAACCCACACCGTGGCCACCTATCTTCGCGGCCAGGTCCAGCCCGGGATTGACGCGGTCGGCGGGTTCTACCGAACGTGCGTATTGACCGGCAAGGCGCTGTTTCGACGGCCCTTCCACTGGCGTGAGGCGATCGAGCAGGGCTGGTTCATTACGAGTGTTTCGTTACTGCCGACCCTGGCTGTCTCGATTCCGTTGACCGTGCTCATCATCTTCACGCTCAACATCCTGCTGGCCGAGTTCGGCGCCGCCGACATCTCCGGCGCGGGCGCGGCGCTGGGCGCGGTCACACAGCTGGGTCCGTTGACCACCGTGCTGGTGATCGCCGGTGCCGGGTCGACAGCCATCTGCGCCGACCTCGGCGCTCGCACCATCCGTGAGGAGATCGATGCGATGGAGGTGCTCGGCATCGACCCCATCCACCGGCTGGTGGTGCCCCGCGTCGTCGCCTCGACCATCGTCGCTTCGCTGCTCAACGGCGCGGTGATCACCATCGGCCTGGTCGGCGGCTTCGTCTTCGGTGTCTACATCCAACATGTTTCGGCCGGCGCCTACGTCGGCACACTCACGCTGGTTACCGGCCTGCCCGAGGTGGTCATCTCGGTGGTCAAATCGGCCGCGTTCGGCCTGATCGCCGGGTTGGTCGGCTGTTACCGCGGGTTGACGACGAAGGGCGGCCCCAAGGGCGTCGGCACCGCCGTCAACGAGACGCTGGTGTTATGCGTGATCGCGCTGTTCGCGGTCAACGTGGTGCTGACCACGATCGGCGTGCGGTTCGGGACGGGGCGCTAGCATGACCGGGTCCTCAGCCGTACTGCGCGCCCGCTACCCGCGGACAGCCGCGAAGCTCAACCGCTATGGCGGCGGCGCGGCCCGAAGACTTGAGCAGATCGGGATTTTCGCCAGGTTCACCCGGATCAGCGTCGCGCAGATCTGGTGGGCGTTGCGCCACTACCGCAGGGAGACGCTGCGGCTCACCGCCGAGATCGGCATGGGGACCGGCGCGATGGCCGTCATCGGCGGCACGGTCGCGATCATCGGTTTTGTGACGCTGTCCGGCAGCTCGCTGATCGCCATCCAGGGCTTCGCGTCGCTGGGCAACATCGGAGTCGAGGCGTTCACGGGATTCTTTGCCGCACTGGCCAATACACGCATCGCCGCGCCCATCGTCGCCGGCGTCGCGCTGGCCGCCACGGTAGGCGCGGGCGCCACCGCCCAGTTGGGCGCCATGCGGATCAGCGAGGAGATCGACGCGCTGGAAGTCATGGGCATCAAGTCGATCTCGTTTCTGGTCTCCACTCGGATTCTGGGAGGGCTGGCGGTGATCGTGCCGCTGTACGCCCTGGCTCTCGACATGGCGTTCACATCTGGCCAGGTCGTCACAACGGTGTTCTATGGACAGTCGAACGGCACTTACGAGCACTACTTCCGCACCTTCCTGCGCCCCGAGGATGTGGGTTGGTCGGTCCTGGAGGTCGTCATCATCGCGGTGGTGGTGATGATCACCCATTGCTACTACGGCTACACCGCCAGCGGTGGCCCGGTCGGCGTCGGCCAGGCCGTCGGTCGATCGATGCGCTTCTCGTTGGTCTCGGTAGTGGTTGTTGTCCTGCTGGCCGAGTTGGCGCTCTACGGGGTCGACCCCAACTTCAATCTCACGGTGTAACTACGATGGCGACGCTGCTGACGCGCAAGCACCGACGGGCCCTCCTCTACGTGGAGGGTGTGGTGCTGTTGTTAGTCGGCGCATTGGTTCTCGTAT
>JBEKNM010000561.1:0-3498 GCA_049522835.1 Mycobacterium sp. | reverse complement strand
CGCTCATTACCTCCGGCAGGGCCCATGCCGAACAGACCGACGACCTCCTCGACGATACGGTAGAACTCTTCACGCGCTGACCGGCCAACACGGCTGCGTTTTTCCAAGTTGTCTCACGGCGGGGGCGGGCCAGTTTGTCTCATGGAGTGCGCATGTTCGGCATTAGGGATGCGGGAAGATTGCTTCGATTCTGGGTCCGGCGGTCGACCAGAAGACCTTGTGGGGAGGGTGGCCGGCTACCGGCAGTCTCATCGCAATACCTTCGCGGGTGGTGATTGCGGTCGAGAGAGCCTGGGCTTGGCCGGGTGCGCGGACGATCAGTTCGATTGCGTCGAGGACGGCGTTGTAGAGGTCGGTGTCATCGCCTTGCTCGAGGTCGTCGAGTTGGGCGTCTGCGACCTGTGAGTAGTCGCCCTCGGTGCTCACGTGCGGCGGTTGCGTGCCCGGCGGACAGTCGGAGAAGCGGTGGCCCGGGTCAGGAGGTCACGCAGTTCTGGGTCGGTGTCGTACTCCTGCTGCGCGTCGGTCACGATCCGGGCCGGCTGCAGGAGGATGCTCCCGTCGTCGTTCTCTCGCATCAGGTATCGCTGGTTGGGGTGACCGGGGAGGACGGCGCGGCTGCGGTTGTCGGTCTCGATGACTGCTGGTTCTGACACACCACCATCCTATCCCGCTCTCCCACGTTGGGAAGATGGGTAACAATCAAGCAGTGGCGTAGCGGGCCGTCTCATAATCCTGGCGGGTCCCAGAACCACACGGTTGTGCACAAATTGCCCCAGGGAAGGACAAGATCGGCGGTCGGCCTCCCATAGAACCGGGTCATGAGGAGTGCCGCATGTCGGCCATCGCGGCAGCGGTGATCGTTTGTGCGGTGCGTACGAGGCTGGCTGCTGCGTCGGCTGTGCTGAGTCCACGCAAGTCGGTGAGGGAGAAGAACGCTTCGGCACTGATCACCGCGGCGAGATCATCTTTGAGTGTGGTGAGCCTCGCCGCGGCGGCAGCGTCAGCGACCTCGACGACGGGGTCCAGGGCGTGATCGATGAGTCCGAACCGAAACCCGGGTCTACGCGCGACCGAGGCGGGGCGGGTGATCGTTGCGGCGATCACCGCACGGACTGCACCCTGATATTGCTGTACCCCGCGTACCAGGGCATCGCATGCCGCGCCTATGCGCTCGACGGGATCCGTCGAGGAAGCGACAACAGCGAGTGCAACCTCGGGGGTCGGCCACAATGCCTTGAGCGCTTCGTTGACGACGGACAACAGATCCGGGAAGTGCCGGTAGGCCGTTGCTTCGGACACCCCGGCGGCGTGGGCCACGGCCGGCATTGTCACGTCAGCACTCGATTGAATCAACCCGCGGCAGGCTTCGACTACCGCAGTGCGTGTCCGCATCCGTTGATCGGCGCGGCTGACAGGCACTTTATCGGCCCGATGTCGCGCGGCCACCGCTCCTCCTCGATACCACGTGACAGCTTAACCGTCGCATCGCGACAGCGACTCGCACGAAGCAGCAACCCGGTCTATGTTGATGAGAGCGCACTCTCACGAAGGAGGACTGATGGCAGACGTGTCGATCGTGGGGCCGCAGGGCGGCGAGGCCATCCAACTCGGCCCTACCCGGATGCGCATCCTTGAAGACGGCGCCACCACCTCGCACCGGCTGGGTATCGGCGAAATCACTCTGGCCCCCCACACCGAGGGTCCCCCGCAGCACCGACACGCACGCCACGACGAAGGCTTCTACGTGGTGTCGGGGATGGCACGGTTCACCGTCGGTGAAACCGTCTACGACGCGCCGGCCGGCACACTGGTCATGATCCCGCCCGGCGCTCCTCATACCTTCGCCAATCCGACCGACGACACAACCGTTGTGCTCAACACCTTCACACCGGACCTCTACGTGCAATACTTCCGCGACCTGCGCGACATGATCGCCAGCGGACAAGTCCTCGACGCCGATGCCGTCATCGACGTGATGGCCCGCTACGCCACCGAACCGGCCGACACGTCCGATTGATCGGCGGATCGGATGCCCACCCGGACCTGCCGACTACACAACCAGAGCCGAAGGAGCGATCGATGACGACCACACAGGTCAGCGTCAAGAGCAAGGACCACACCAAGGTCGAGGTGTCCGTGTCAACCTATGGTGCGGGACGACCGGTGCTGCTGCTACACGGCGGCGCAGGACCCCAATCAATGACCGGTTTCGCCGAGCAGCTTGCCGCCGCCCATCGCGTTAATACCCTTGTACCAATACATCCCGGCTTCGGAGGTACCGACCGGCCCTCGGCTTTGACCGGTATCCGCGCACTTGCCGAGCTCTACAATGACCTGATCGACAAGCTCGGCCTGCGCGAGGTCACGATCATCGGAAATTCCATCGGCGGCTGGCTCACCGCAGAAACAGCGCTGCTCAAATCGTCGCGCATCAGCGATATCGTGCTCATCGACGCGGTGGGGATCGAAGTACCCGATCATCCCGTAGCGGACTTCTTCTCCCTGACGATGGATGAGGTCTTCCGCCGCAGCTTCCACAACCCTGAGCCGTTCCGCATCGATCCCTCTGCAATGACGCCGGAGGCGCAAGCCGTGGCAGCCGGCAACCGTGCAGCACTCTCCGCGTACGCCGGGGAATCGATGAGTGACCCGACCCTGGCCGCACGGCTGTCCAGCCTTACAGTTCCCACTCTCGTCCTCTGGGGCGCCAGCGACCACATTGTTGACGTCGCCTACGGACGTGCCTACGCCCAAGCGGTACCCACCGCGCGCTTCGAACTCCTCACCGGGACCGGACATTCCCCCCAACTGGAGACCCCGGCGCAGGTACTAAAGGCGCTCAACGACAAGGCCCCCCATCGGCCCGGCGCCGCCGGCTGATACACCCACCCATCGCCGCGGGCGGGCGACCTCTGCGCCTCGGCGGCCAATCGGAGCGCCGCTTGAGCGCCTGGGCGTGTCGAAGGCCACGTTTTGTGAAGCCGTGCGGGGCTCGGGAATTCAACGTGCTGAGGCCTGGTTGGTGATCTGGCCGCCCAGATGGTGGTGGTGTTACAACTGACTTTAGGGTCGGTTATTCGGATGCTCACACCGAGGGTGAAGCGTCCCAGGGCTGTCATTGTGCCTTCTTTCAATGATGTTGTGTAACTGGCATTTTCATCTATCGCGGTCGTTACAGGTCGGGGTGAAGGGCCTGTGTCCGCGCAAGTTGCACTGCATTTGGCGGGTTGACGGACGCGGCGGTGAACTGGGCAGCGATGACGCCATCGGGTCGGATCAGCAGTCCCGCGGTTTCAGGGAATGGGAATATTTCTTGCCAGCGCTCTACGTCAGCGACTTGGTCGTCAGCGACGACGCGCAGGCTTATCCCGGGTATTGGCTCGCTGCGCAGCGCTGTGGCGTAGCAGCTGATTTCGGGCGCAAGGAGGATGAACCCGCACGGGTCGACCAGGTCCAGTGTGCCGGTGATGGCGCCGGTCAGCGCGACGTGCGGAA
>JBEKNM010000560.1:0-3509 GCA_049522835.1 Mycobacterium sp. | reverse complement strand
GATTTGTAGGTCGCTGCCGGCGACAGCGAGGTGAGCGCTGGGAAAGCGACGTAGTCCTTGACCAGTTGCCTTCCGGCCTTAACTGTAAACTCCCGCATCAGCAGGAGGGTGTTATCGCGGTCCGGGCCAGCCTTTAGGATCTTGCCGAATTCGATGGGCTGCAAGCCAATTCCCCACTCGAATCCGAGCGCGAGGACGGTGTTGAACACCACGTTGCCGATATTGAAAGGCTCCCAGGGCTGGTCACGGGTAACGCGCAGGATGGTGTAGCCGACGTCGTCATCCATGCCGAGGATGTTGGTGTATTTGTGGTGCTGAAAATTGTGGGTCGACCGCCAGTGTTTTGACGCCGAACTCATGTCCCACTCCCATGTTGAGGAGTGGATCTCGGGATCGTTCATCCAGTTCCACTGGCCGTGCATGACATTGTGGCCGATCTCCATGTTCTCGATGATCTTGGCCACGCCCAAAGTCGCGGTTCCTGCCCACCATGCCGAGCGTCGCGAGCTGCCGGCCAGCATCAGCCGACCCGCCACCTCAAGGGCACGCTGCGCGGCGATGGTGCGACGGATGTAACGGGCGTCGCGCGCGCCAAGGGAATCCTCAATGTCCAGCCGGATCGCGTCCAGCTCAACGGCCAGATTCTCGATGTCGGCGTCAGTCAAGTGCGCGAAGGCCGGAACATCAGTGATCGCCATGGTTTCCTCCCCTTGGAAATTCTATGTCGGGATCTCAGCGTTCATATGCCATCGGCAACTGGCTCATCGACGAGCCGGGCCGCTCCCTCGAATCGTTTAACGCGGCTAACGGTCCTGCGGTTCCGTCTGGGTGGCAGACTTACGTGATTCATAGGTCTGCGCGGTGGATCCAATTTGTTTGCGCATCAACGCTGTTCGTTGGCGGCCGAAGCACCGCGAGATGAACGGCGGCTAGGTACAGGATAAGCGGCGGCTTTGTATGTGGTCGGCGAGGTGCGCCGACGGCGACGAGCATCATCCCGAGGATTCGCCCCGTTCAGCGACAACGAAGTTGGCCAGCGCGGCGAACGGGTCTTCGTCGGGCGGCAGTGGACGTCCCAGTTGGGCGAGATAGTCGGCGGCGGCCACCGAACGCGTCCGCCAACCGCGACTGCTGAGCCAGTCTACCGGCTCGGCCCGGTCACGGTCGTCGTACCAGATATCGCCAGCGCTGAAGGCCTCCGCCGCCTCATCCCCCGCCTCGGCGCGCACACGTTGGTCCATCCGCTCGATCCACGCGACCAGTGAGCCGTCGGCGCGGTAGCACTCGACCGCGATGCGACTGCCGGGTGCGCTGAGCCGCTCGACCTGTCTCAACAATGCGTCCTGTGATTGACCGGTGAGGAATGGCAATAGACCCTCGGTACTCCACGCCGTCGGAAGTACAGGATCGAAACCGTTGTTGCACAGTGCTGTTGGCCAATCATCACGCAGATCGACCGGGACCCGCCGCCAGGTTGTGGCGGTGGTCGCTGCGCCGACGGCGGTCAATCGACTTGACTTGTATTTCAGCACTTCCGGTTGATCGATCTCGAACACCGTTGTCCGCTCGGGCCAGGGCAGCCGGAAGGCCCGGGAGTCGAGTCCCGATGCCAGGATCACGGCTTGCCGCAGGCCGGCAGCTGCGGCCGAGGTGAAGAACGCGTCGAAGTAGTGGGTGCGGGCGGCGTGGTAGTCGACCATCTGTCGTTGGACGACGCCGTAGCCGGGCACCGTCGCTGCCAGTTCCGACGACTTGGCCAGCATTTCCTTCAATTCGGGGCCGTCGATGAGGACCGCGGCGAACTGGTCGCAGATCAGCCGGTCCTCGCGCGCCGTCTCGGCCGCGCGTGCCGCTGCTACCCCGGCTGCCGTAGCCCCGACACTCGATGCGATATCCCACGAATCGCCGTCGGCGCGGGAGCCGCCACTGTTTCCTACGGCCATCGCCGCCACTGCTCCTGCCTGATCGCTACCCCGGCCCACTATAGCCATCCCGGGCATAGCAGTTCGGCGTTGCCAAGGCTACGTGGGCGGCGCCACAACGCCCCGGACGTTGACCTCCCGCCAGATCGCGATGCCGCCAACCCTCTCAGCCGCCCGGCCGAAGAGATCGGTGAAAAACGCAACCATCGCCTCCCATTCCTGCATCGGCCCAACGATCACGTGACGCACGTCCCCGTACTGGAGGTCGGCGGCGACCTGTGCGCGAATCTCGCCGCGCGCCGGGGGTGAGGCTTTGCCGCTCTGAATCGTCCGCATGATCGAGGAAAGCCGCGTTGGCGGCGGCCCGGAAGCCGTCACGCCGTCCGGCCAGGGCATGTACGCGTAGGCCTCGGACATCCGGAGTCCATAGTCGGCTTCCGCCGCCCACAGCATCGGCGCGGTCAGGGCCCCATCGACGGAATACGGTGCGACGAGGACGGTCTCGTCGGGCCCGATATGGTGGCTCGCCCACTCGCGGAAGTAGGGGGGTGTGGAGGCCGGCATCCGTTCGAGCGGAGCGGGGAGGATCAGGACGAGCGCCGCGACCACGGCGAGCAGCCACTGCGCAGCAGTCCGCGGGGCGAGGCGGGTCGCGCGCCCGATGACGATCGCGACGATCACCGCAACCGCCAACCATACGAAGAGCGTAAAGCGACCCGGCAGAACATGTTTGAGGAGCGGCAGCTTCCCGAAGGCCAGCCACGGGAGTGGGACGTGGAGTGCTTCCTTGCCCACGTGCAGCCACGGCCCGAGCGAGAGCACGAGGAGCAGCGCCCCGGTGATGCTCGCGACACGGATCCGGAGGTCGTCCCACTGGCGAATGGCCACGACGATGAGGAGGACGAGGAGCGGCAGGCCAAGGTAGCCCGTCGCCTCGTGATAGAGGCCGCTGAATTCGTGGGACACCCGCGTCGCCGCGTCTGGGGCGACCAGCTGGTATGGCGTCGGAAGGACAAGGTTCAGGAGGTCGGTCGAGTAAGTCTTGGGATCCTGAACCTGCTCGCTGATCCGCTGCGGCCCGAAGAACTGGACGGCGAGCGGCCAGGCCGCAAGCAGGAGGAACGTCATCGTGGCGACTGCGAGCGCGGGGACGAGCCGGGCCGCTCCTTCGTGCCACCGCGCGCAGACCCGCCCGTCGCGGCGCGCGACGGCCATGACACAGACGAGCACTCCGGCTGCCACGAAGCTCATGGCAAGCATCTCCTCGGTGATCAGGAGCTGGGCGGTGCTGAGGACTCCCAGCGCCACCCCCGCTTGCCACGGCGGTCGACGCCGGGTCCCAAGGAGCTCGTCCAGGACGAGCAGGAAGAGCGGCGGGATCCAGGCAGTGGCGAGGTTCAGGTGGAGGGCCGCGTGGGAAGCAACGTATGGCGAAAAGGCGTAGACCGCGCCACCGACCATCGAGTGAAGGCCGTCACCGGCCCAGCGGCGGATCGCGAGCCACGCGGTGAAGCCGCTGAGGGCGATGCCGACGACCATGAGGACGTTGAATCCGAAGATTGGGCCGCCGATCTTCGCCGGGAGCCA
>JBEKNM010000559.1:0-3510 GCA_049522835.1 Mycobacterium sp. | reverse complement strand
CACCCCGCCGGCCCCGCCGTTGGCGGTGGTGCTGGTGGCCCCGCCGGCCCCACCAGCACCACCGGCTCCGAACAGCCCCGCGGCCCCGCCGTGACCGCCATTTAGGCTGGGCGCGCCGGACCCACCGGCCCCGCCGTTGCCGATCAATATCCCGCCGCCCCCGCCGTTGGCCCCAGTCCCCGGGGCCCCGTTGGCGCCGTTGCCGATCAGCGGACGCCCCACCAGCACCTGGGTGGGCGCGTTGATCACCCCCAACACTTGCTGCTCGACGGCCTGCAACGGCGAGGCGTTGGCCGCCTCAGCACTGGCATAGGACCCCGCGCCCGCGGTCAACGCCTGCACAAACTCGGCGTGAAACGCCGCCGCCTGAGCACTGAGCGCCTGATACCCCTGGGCGTGCACGTTGAACAGCGACGTGATGGCCGCCGACACCTCATCGGCGGCCGCTGGTATCACTCCCGTCGTCGGGGCCAAGGCCGCCGCGTTGGCCTCGCGCAGCGTCGAGCCGATACCCGCCACATCGGTCGCCGCCGCCGTCAGCAGGTCTGGGGTCGCTACCAGATACGACATACTGCGCTCCTTAGGGAATCAAGCCAATATCACCACGCAAACCGTAGCGTGGTCTGCGTCATAAATGGCGTTATTACGCAACGTTTTTCCAGTTTTTTCCGGCCAGCCCATCCCAGATCCGGACCGCAGGCCGGCCTGGGTGTCCGGGGTAGTGATTGCCGCGTTTGCCGACCGCGGGTGGCGACCGGCTGGCGTGATTTGCTAGCGACTCATTTCCTTCGTCGTGGTTGACGAGGCGAGCGCGACGGCGCACCTCTGCGCCTGCAAAGCCAGCCAATGTTGGCTAATGTCACGGGGTTACGAGTGAATGCCCACTGAGATGCTCACCCGACTCGATTTGCGAGGTGTGCTCGGCGGCCGCCACCAGCGGCAAAGAGATCATGATCGATTCAGCGGTCGAGCAGCCGTCGTAGCAGTGCGGCGTTCTCGGCGCCTGTGTCATCGTCGCGAGATGGCCGGAAACGCCGCCGATTCCGGCAGGAGCAACGGTCGGTTGGCGCCGATCCCGAGGGACCGCTCTGTGGCAGCGGGACGAGACCAACACGAGCCGTGGGTTTGCCGATGGTGGAGCAGAACGATAGGTTCAGCGCGGGCAATGTTGCTAGGGCGGGATTCTGGCCTGCCAATCGTGGCCGACAACCGACGCCGTCCACGTCGAATACGGCCGTTGAAATCGCCAGCGAAATGGATTCGCTCACGGCGCAGGTCCGAGATGACATTGCGGTTGCCTCCGGCTCGGCGCAGCGCCGCGGCAAACCGAATCACCAAAAGTTTGGCCGCCGTAGCTGGGGTGGGGCGATGGCCAAGTCCGTTGGCCGCATGGCCGCTGTGGCGGTCCCGCTCGGCTACCGGTCCAGGTCGATCAGCGCCGTCAACGGATCGGTGCCTAACGCGCGGACTATCGAGCTGTTGAAGCTTGGCAACGTCGCCAAGCCGGCGAACGGGTCGTCACCGGGCAGCAAGGATGCGGTTCCGGTGTTCCAACGGCCACGGATGTGGGCCCGAATCCTGTTATTCGCCTTGAAGGTACGAGCATAGTTCGACGCTTCGCCGTGATCGGACGCCAACCAGAATGCCGCGCCGTCGAGTCGCCCGCCTATTGGGGTGCGGCGCGGCTCGCCGCTGAGGCGGCCGGTGGTCTCGAGCAGCACTTGAGTGGGTAGTCGGCGGAGAATGGGGTTGGCGATACACCGGTGGAAGAAGCTGACGTAGCGGCGTTTGCGTTCTGCAGAGGAGCGGTTCTCAGAGGCTTTTAGTCATGTCCGTCAGCATTGTCGAGTACTAGCGATCTCGCGAATGGGCGCTAGCCTCACGCTGTGACGCCAACAAGGACCCACACCGGCAGCCGGCGCCATGACGCAGCTGAGCACGCGATCCTGCGAGCGGGCGCCGAGTTGCTCGCCGCCGGGGACAGTGCGCGCATAACCGTGGCCGCCATCACGGAACGTGTCGGGGTCGGCAAACAAACCATCTACCGTTGGTGGCCATCGAAGAGTGCGGTGCTCCCGGACGCGATGATTCGGCGCGCAGAAGAGATCGCGCCGGCGCCCGAGAGTGGCAATCTGCACACTGACCTGCATTTGTTCCTGCGGTCCACCTTCGCCAAACGAACGCGCCGCCGAAGAGGTTGCCGCCGCGCCGCTATGCAAGTCTTACCGTCACACGAAGTACAACACGACCGCTAGGAGGGCTGAAGATGGGATTCGCGGTGGAACGGTTCGACCATATTGTGCTGAACTGCAACGATGTTGAGGCCACTGCATCGTGGTATGAGCGAGTCCTGGGCATGACGCGAGAGACGTTTGGACCGTCGAATAGGACTGCCCTTTGCTTCGGAAATCAGAAAGTCAACCTGCGACCAGTCGGCGCTCAAGCCGACGACCCTGACTGGGTGACCGGGTCCGTCGAAGCCGCGGGCTCTGAAGACTTATGCTTCATCGCGCGTTCCACACCGGAGGAGGTACGAGCCCACCTGCGGGAATGTGGAGTCGAGATCACCTCGGGACCAGTAACCAAGATCGGCGCACTGGGTCCGATGACCTCGCACTACTGCCGCGACATCGACGGGAATCTGATCGAAATCGCGGTGTACTGAACGCTTCGCACCGCGCTCAGAGCGGATACAGTGCGGGCAGGTTGACCACGATGGCCTCTTGGGTGCTGCGCGCAATCACGACTTCCGCCGGATTATTTGGGTCCGGGTTTTCTTCCCGGTGCGGCAGATACGGCGGGACGAAGATGTAGTCGCCGGGCGCAGTTGAGATGCGCACCTCTTGGATGCCGTCGTGGAACACGAACTCCGGATTACCGCTTCGTACAAAGATTGCCGTTTCTGATTCGCCGTGATGGTGATTGGCCGAGACGGTTTCGGGTGACACGTGTGTCTCACCCATCCACAGCTTCTCCGCGCCGACCGATCGACCGCTGAGCGCCGCGAAGCGCCGAAGCCCCTCCGATTGCGCGGTGTCGGAACTGATCTCCGACGCCTTGACGTGGTGCACTCGGTTACGCGTCACTTCCTGTTTGGTCTCTTCGAAGTCCGGGTGAAATCCGTCTGAGGTTGCCATGCGCGCTCCTTTCTCCGGCCATCCAGCATGCCATCTTCAGCGTCAGTCCGCGGAATCCCGATAGGCCTCAAGAAGTCTCAGCCATAGCTCGCTGATTGTCGGGAAGCATGGGACGGCGTGCCACAACCGATGGATGGGCACCTGGCCGGCCACGGCGATGGTCGCCGCATGCAGCAGCTCGGTGGCACCCGGGCCGACCAGAGTCACACCGAGCAGGTAGCCGTGGTCCTCATCGACCAGCATCCGCGCCCGACCGGAGTACCCGTCGGCGTAGAGCTTGGCCCCCATGACGACGTCACCGATTTCGACGTCCACCGCGCGCACCCGGTGACCGGCCTGTACAGCCTGCTCGTTCGTCAGTCCCACCGCGGCG
>JBEKNM010000558.1:0-3511 GCA_049522835.1 Mycobacterium sp. | reverse complement strand
GGCCACCTGTCGGAGGCCTACATCCACGGTATGAACCACATCGTCGAAGGTGTGCGACAGATCCGGGGGACTTCCACCGGGCAGGTCGACAACGCGGAAGTTTGCTTGGTGACGTCCGGGGCGCCCCCGGCCACCAGCGCCCTGATCCTCACCGGTGACCGATGAACGAGCTGCCGCGGCCGGTGCCGTTCACCGACGATCCGGACACCGGCGGCTTCTGGTCCGCCGCCGAGCGCGGCGAACTGGCGGTGCTCACCTGTACCAGTTGTGCAGCGGTCATCCACCTGCCCCGGCCTATATGCGCGTGCGGAAGCGCCGAACTCGATTGGCGCCCGACCGCCGGCAGCGGTCGGGTGTTCAGCTACACAGTGGTTCGACACAAGATGAACCGGGCTTTCGTGGTGCCTTACACGGTCGTGCTCGTGCAGCTTGAGGAGTATCCGGACGTCCGGCTCACCGGCTACCTGCCCGGCGAGGTCGCGATCGAGATCGATCAGCCCATGCTGGTCGTCTTCGAGTCCTACGGCGGCAAGGTCGTGCCGAACTGGATACCACAGGCGGTCGCGCCCGCCGCGGCCGCTCCGACCACACGACAGGGAGCGGCATGAAAATCCTGGAAGGCATCACGTGCGTCGAGGTCTCGCTGTTCGGCTTTGTGCCGGCCGCGGCCGCTGCTCTCGCCGATCTGGGGGCCGACGTCATCAAGATCGAACACCCGGAGTACGGCGATCCGGTCCGCGGGATCGCCGCGTGGGGCATACCTGCCGGCACGGGCGGCATCTACTACCTCTGGGAGAGCTTCAATCGCGGCAAGCAGTCGATCGGCGTCGACCTGGCGACCCCGGGCGGCCATGACGTCCTGATGCGCCTGATCGATCGCGCCGACGTGTTCCTGACAAGCTTCTTGCCCGACGCGCGCCGTCGCCTCGGCATCGACGTCGAGGACATCAGGGCCCGCAACCCGAAGGTGATCTACGCTCGGGGAAGCGCGAACGGTCCACGAGGCCCGGAGGCCGAGAACGGTGGTTTCGATGCCATCAGCTACTGGCAGCGAACGGGTATTGGCAGCGCGCTTAAGTTCGCGGATGACGAACCTCCCGCCGGGTTGCCCGGGCCGGGCTTCGGCGACGTGCAGTCCGGGATGAATCTCGCGGGGGGTGTGCTCGGCGCGCTTTACCACCGGGCCCAGCACGGTGAGGCGCTGGTCGTTGACACCTCGTTGCTGGCGTCCGGCCTGTGGGCGATGCAGGCCAGCATCGCCGGTGCGAGCGTCACGGGCTGGCGTCGTTTGCGGCGCGAGAAGGCCGATCAACCTCGCAACCCGCTGGCGAACATGTACCGGACCGCGGACAACCGTTTCCTGGTCCTGGCCATGCTCCAGGCCGACCGCTACTGGGCCCAGTTCTGCGCGACGGTGGGTGCTAACGACCTGCTGGCCGACGAGCGGTTCCGCAACGTCGCCTCCCGGACCGAGAACAGCCGGGACTGCACACGGCGGTTGGCGGAGATCTTCGCCGAGAAACCACTGGCTGACTGGGTCGACATCCTGGGAAAGCAGGAGGGGCAATGGAGCGTGGTCCGCGAGGCCGGCGATGTGATCGACGACGTCCAGGCAGTCAGCAACGACTACGTGCAGCAGATTGACTACGGCGGTGAACGGCCGCTGCGGGTTGTGCCCGCACCCGTGCAGTACTCCGCCACCGGCGCGTTCAGCAAACGCGCGCCCGCACCGATGTCGAACACCGACGAGGTGCTGCTCGACCTGGGGTTGACCTACGACGCGATCATGGAGCTAAAGATCGCCGGTGCGATCGCTTGACGGCCGCACGCGCGGCTCGGCCGGGCTCAGTACAAACGGGCGCCGAGATCTGACATCAGGCCAACCTCAATCTCACGGGCGGTGAACGCCCATCCGTCGGGGCCCTTGTAGAACTCGTCGCGATAGGTTCCGGCTGTTACCGGTTGCAGCGTCTCGAACCCGGCCAGCTTCTGTACGACCACGAAGTACGAACGGCAATGCGCGCGTAGCCCGGTGATGTCGCAATGCAGCGCGATATTCGTCGTCAGGTGTCTGCGTGCGGTCACGTCGTAGTCGCGGGGTCGATCCGCGAAACGCGACCGGACCTGCTCGTAGCCGCGGCTGACCGGTCCTCCGGGCGAGGACACCATGCCGTCGCGGAACAGGGCGGCGAGTGCGTCGAAGTCACCGGTGTCGGCAGCGACGGCATAGTCGGCGAGCAGGGCGGTGATCGCAAGATAGTCATCGAACTCCACCGAGGAATCGTATATCTATGTACGTTGCCACGAACTCTCTGGTTCCGCCGCCTCAGAAGGCGAGGATTCCATCATCGACCGGCAGGGCCACGCCGTTGATTCGTGCTGCGGCCGGCGAGGCCGGGAACACCGCCGCGGCCGCGACGTCGGCCGGGTCGCCGCGCCCCGGTCCGGACGCCGATGCCCTGCGCATCCGGTCCCCTCTCTCGCTTGGAGACCGATCGGTCGCGTCGGCCGGACACCGAGTCGGACCGGGACAGATCGCGTTGCAGCGGATCCCGCTCGAGCCGTAGCTGGCGGCCACGTTCAGGGTGAGTCCCACGAGCCCGAACTTCGCCGCCGTGTAGGCGGCGCCTCCTCGGCCGCTACGTAGCCCGGAGATGGACGCGATGTTCACGATGACGCCGCCGTGGCGCAGCATCAGCGGAATGACCCGATTTGTAAGGAGGAACGGTCCGGTGAGGTTGACCGCGATGACCTCGCGCCAGAGCTGGTCGGACACCTCGCCGGCCAAGGCGAAGCCGTCGCGTCGGGCTGCGTTGTTGCACACCACGAGCCGATCGGCCCCCGAGCACGCTGCGGCGACCTCGTCGGCGCCAGCGCCGCTCGATATGCCGACCGTCAGGTAGTGCGCTCCCTCGACCGCGGTGGCGAGGGGCTCGCGGACGTCGACACCGAGTACCGCGTACCCGGCCGTGGCGAAGGCCCGAACCAGTGACTGGCCGATGCCGCCCTGTGCCCCCGTGATGACTGCGATGCCGTGCAGGGTGCGCATGTTGTCCTATCGCCGCGATTTCGCGCCGCCGAGCAGAGTCGAGGCTCGGCCTCGGAGAACAGTTGACGACGCATGACCAATTACATAGACTCTCTATTGCATAGACTCTCTACGCACAATAGTGGTGGGCGTGCAACGAATCACGCGAACGCGATGGCGTTGATCCCGCCACCTCAGTGCCTCCCGAAAGGCTTGGATGCCTCATGGCCTCACCCGTCAGCGATCTCCTCGATCAGATCAAGATCATAGACACCGACACGCACATCATCGAGCCCTACGATCTGTGGACGTCGCGCGTCTCGACGCAGCGCTGGGGCAACATGGTCCCGCACGTGGAGTGGAGCGAGGCCGAACAACAGGACGTCTGGATCTTCGGTGACACCATTCTGCAGGCCGCGGCCGGATCGGCGATGGCTGGGTGGCGCGAGTACCCGCCGGGCAGTCCGCCTCGCATCGGTGACG
>JBEKNM010000557.1:0-3518 GCA_049522835.1 Mycobacterium sp. | reverse complement strand
GGCTATGCGACGTTCGCGCGGGAGCTCACTGAGATCGCGGTAACCGGTAGCGGGGAGCGTTTAGTTTTCGGGCCGGTGACGCTGGGTCTGGTACCGGTGACGGTCACGAATCAGGTCGTCGGTTACCTGCGTCGCCGGCTCAATGGCGAGGTGATTGACTTCATCGAACTGGACATGCCGGAAAACACGTTGCCCACTGCTGCGGTAATGTATACCATTTCTCCGGAGGCGCTGGACCGCAACGGTATTGACGCTCCTCGGATTCCCGGTTCGTTGCACGCCGCTGAGCATGCGGCCATTGGGCTGCTGCCGTTGGTGGCCAGCTGCGACCGCGGCGACATCGGGGGCATGTCCACCGCGATCGGTCCCGATGGGCTGCCCACTGTCTTCGTCTACGACGGCTATCCAGGCGGAGCAGGATTCGCCGAACGCGGCTTTCGTCAGGCACGCACCTGGCTGAGTGCCACGGCTGCGGCAATCGAGGCCTGCGAATGCCTGAGTGGATGTCCTTCGTGCGTGCAGTCACCCAAGTGCGGCAACGGCAATGACCCACTGGACAAGGCCGGTGCTGTGCTGGTTTTGCGAACGGTGCTTGCCGAGTTGGATCACCGAACACGCGGGGCAAATCCGCCGGATAGCGGCCGACGACCGACCTAACGCAGCCCGACGAGCAGCGGAACCCCGAATAAATCCGGAATAAATTGACCCCGTGACGCTAAGCCGCCGTTCACCGGGGGCATCGGTGACGATCGGGCGTCAGCCAGGTTGTCATGACCTGTTGGGAGGTCGGAGATGTCGTTCGTAATGGCGGTGCCACACGTGCTGAGCACGGCGGCAAGCGGCAGCTAGTGCGCAACTGGCGGCGAATGCCTGCTTGTGCTGCGGCTGAGCAATCCGACGGATGACGACCGACCCCTCGACGGTCGACCTCCACGGATATACGTCGCGACAGCCGCTTGAGCGGGCACTTCCTCACTGCTAAAGAAGTGCCGACATCCTACCGCGCAGCGCACCGAACGGTCGGATGAACGCGACCCGCTCGCAATCCCGACATCGCGGGCGTAGCAGGCAAAATACCCGGATTCACCAGACGAGCGCAAATCTCCCGCCGCCCCGCCGACGGCTGGTGCGGGTGGTTCGCAGTATCGAAGAGATCTTTACGATACACGGCGGCCTGGCTTGACCCGCAAGCAGTCGTTCGGACGAACGGGTACAACATCAACAGTGGTTCGCACAACTCAAGCGGCACAAAATGATTGACGTCCAACAGCACCCGGACTGCTTCAGACCGTTCTTACCGCCGTAGTATCGGCTACATGGCCCACGACTGGTTACTCGTGGAGACACTGGGGGACGAACCCGCCGTGGTGGCGCAGGGGCGACAACTCAAAAACCTCGTACCAATCACCGTGTTCCTGCGCCGCAGTCCCTATCTCTCCGCAGTCCGAACAGCGATCGTCGAGTCGGTGCAGACCGGCCAGAGCCTGACCAGCATTACGCCCAAGCATGACCGCGTGATCCGCACCGAACCGGTGGTGATGTCCGACGGTCGCATGCACGGTGTGCATGTGTGGACCGGCCCTGCCGGCGTCGATCCGCCCGAACGACCCGTCCCGGGTCCCCTGAAGTGGGACCTAACCCTTGGCGTTGTCACCGACACCCGCGAGTCGCTGGCCAACAGCGGAAAGGATCCCGAAGTCGAAGTCACCTTTGGCAGAGCGTTCTTGGAAGATCTTCCGTCCCGCGACCTCAATCCGAACGAAAGCAAAGTGCTGGCGATGGCGGTCAAGGCCTTGCCGGACCAAACGCTATGCAGCACCTGGGATATCACCGACTGGCAGGGAAACGCCATCCGGATCGGTTTCGTCGCGCGCACTGCGCTGGAACGGGGACCCGACAGACGTGACCACCTGGTCGCGCGGGCGATGAACTGGCGCACCGAACTCAAGGGCCCGGTGGTATCGGTGGACGACCTGGCGCAGCGGATCCTTCAGGGATTGGCGCAGGCCGGAGTCCACCGAGCGCTGGTCGACCTGAACAACTGGCGCCTGCTGAAATGGCTCGACGAGCCCTGCCCCTTCTACGATTGGCGGAGCAGCGAGACGGACAGGCCGCGGGTCCATCCCGACGACGAGGACGTAATGAAATCCATGACAAAGGAATTCGTCCACGGGGGAACCACCAACGTACTGCGGATGCGGGGATTCGAGGACGATTGGGTGCCGGTGCATATCACGGTCAACCGAGTGGAACTCGAACCGGACACATTCGCCGGATTGGTCTCACTGCGATTACCCACTGATGACGAAATCGCCGACGCGGGGCTGTCGAAACCCTTGCCGTAGCCGACTAAGCCTTTTCGGCTGGTCCTGCCCGTGCAGCCGCCCGCGCCGCGCCGGCAAAGGCGACCGATACCTGGACCGTAATCACGACGTCGAGGCCGTCCACTCCGCACTGGGCGCTATCGACTCGCATCTCGTGGGCCACCACCGTGGCACGGGCGCAGGCCGCTCCGATTCCGGACGGTAGCTGCGCGGCGGCAGCCAACGCGGCCAGATCGGCAGCCGCCTGCGCACGATGCCGTGCCACCAGAACCGAGCCGAGATATGCACCGGCGGCCGTAACGCACAGCAGCACCGCGACCATCGCGGCCGCGACCACCGTCGCCGAGCCACGGTCATCGCGGCGGCTCGGCCGCCGAAACCGCTTTGGCCGCAATATCCAACGTGGGCAACAGCTTTGAATGGGCGACCACTGTGGCGACAAGGAAGTCGCCGTCCCGCTGCACCTGGACCAGCGCCCCGCCGGGCGCGATGCGGCGCGCGGCATCAACCGCTGAGCGATCGTCACCGCGCGCGGCCAGCCGAGCGGCTTCGCGAGCGGCGTCGACACACCGCACCTGCATCGACACCGCGGTAACACCGGCCAGACACAGCACCAGCACCACGACCAGCGCGGCGATCGCCAGTGCCGCCTCAACTGTGCTTGCACCGGCACTCGACACTAAACCTTGGTATTGAGCGCGCGGCCGATGATGTTGCTCAACGCCGATACGATCGAATCGCCGGTGACGACGGTATAGAGGATCGCGCCGAAGGCCGCGGCCGCGATGGTCCCGATGGCGTACTCGACGGTGGACATCCCCGACTCGTCTGTCGCAAGCAGCGCCATGCGAGCGACCAGAACGCGAAATATCTTGATCACCAATACATCCTCTCTTTTGTAATCTTTGCCAACCTTTCACAGCAGACCCGACTGCAAGACATCAGCGGCCAACCCGGCCACCACAGGAACAATGCCCAGGCACACAAACGCCGGCAGAAAGCACAGTCCGAGCGGTCCGGCGATCAGAACCCCGGCCCGCTCGGCGGCAGCCGTGGCCGCGTGTGCGGCGGCGTCGCGAGACTGGTCGGCCAGGTCGGCGACACCGTCGGCCAGCGCCGAGCCCGAGGACGCCGAACGCCGGGCCAGCCGCAACAGCGCATCCGTCTGCGCGTCGACCGAGCCTTCCGGCAGAT
>JBEKNM010000556.1:0-3520 GCA_049522835.1 Mycobacterium sp. | reverse complement strand
AGGCTAACCTCGATTGGCATGTGGGTGTCGCGGTAGCCAGTCACAACGAGCTGCTGATCGGATTGATGAGCGCGCTGTCACAGGCAATCTATGCCGGCACCGAGAACGCAGCCTTCGTCGACACCGAGGTTCGCGTGGTGGCAAGCCAGGCACACTGGGCGATCACCAGTGCGATTCGGGATCGCGACGCCACAGCTGCCGGACGGCGCATGCGTAGGCACGTCCACAGTTACGCCGACGCATTGGCCGAATCCGACGAGCGCGAGGCCGTCGTCGTCGGCGAGGCCGCCGTAGGCGATTAACCGTAGCCGCGGCGATCTCGCATCGTCCCTGGTCCTCGGGAGCCAGCTCGATAATCAGCGTGCTGCTTGGCTTATCAGCTGCCGTCGGTAGTGGATGCAGATTCAGGAATCTGGGCTCCTTCGGGTGCCCGCTTGAGCTCTTTCAGCGTGTACCACGTGGTCAAGGCGATGTACGTGACGAACTCCGAGGAACCCCGATGGAGTAGGCGATCCCCCGCTCGTTGACGGGGGTAGGAGTGGGGGTACATCGCGCCCGAGCAGTAGACCCGAGCATCCCGCTCGGCGAGTTGACTTTGCCGTCTCAAGCCCGACACGGCCGTGCCCCGAGAACCGCAACGCTGCAGTCGGCGACGAGTGAGGACTGCACAGGGATCACGGCACCTCGTCGAGGATCGCGGGAATCGAGGACCGGTGGAACCCGTCGAAGGCCACATTGTTTTTGGCCGGCTGCAGATCCCACCATCCACGGCGGGCGTTCGGCGCTCCGCCGTCGATGCGGATGCAGGAGCCGGTGATGTAGCTCGCCGCCGGCGACAGAAGATAGACGATCGCCGCTGAGACTTCGGCTTCAGTGCCGAACCGCTGCAACGGGATACCTGGAGTCAAGTCGTTGCGAATGAACACCGTGTCCTTGTCTTCGTAGGTGTCCAGACCCTGCGACGCGATCGATCCGGGGGCGACGGTGTTGACACGGACACCCGACTCGGCCCATTCGGTCGCCGCACACTCACTCAGCGTGAGCATTCCGCCGCGCGCCGCCGCAGAATGCGAGAAATGCGGCCACCCGTGCCAGATGTCGGCGATCATGTTGACGATCGCGCCGCCGTGATCGATCATCCACCAGTTGTAGACCTCCCGCATGACGATGAATCCACCGGTCAGATTGGTTCTGAGCACGGCGTCGAACCCCTTTGTCGAGATCGTCTTCATCGGAGCGCGATATTGGCCGCCGGCGTTGTTGACCAACCCGTCGATGCGGCCATGGTCGGTGAGCACCCGCTCGACGGTGGCGATGACCGCGTGTTCATCGCGAATGTCAGCGACATGGGCGGAAATCGAACCACCGTCGGATTCGATCTCACAGCGCACACGCTCGAGTTTGGCTTCGTTGCGCCCGACGATCGCGACATGCGCACCGAGAGAGGCCAACTCATGGGCGGTGCAACGCCCGATACCGCTGCCGCCGCCGGTGATGACGACGATGTGGTCACGAAACAGGTCGCGACGGTAGATCGAGTTGTATGACATGTGTTCTGTCCTGGGCTAGTCAGTGACGCTCGGAGCCTGTCGTTACCCGGTCGGCGTCGCGCCGTTCGAGGAACTCCTGCTGGCGCTCGACGATCTCCGGATTAGCCATGGTCGAATAGCCATACAGGCACTCAAGCCTGAGCTGGTCGTCCAATGGGCGGCCGATGACCTCGAGGATTGTCTGCTTCGCTGATTCCACCGCGGCCCTGGGATTGCGCAGAATCTTGGCCGCGACGTCCTCGGCCGTGGCCATCAGATCACTGTGGGGCACAACCCGATTGACCAGATGCACTTCTTTGGCCCGGTGCGCGTCGATGGGTTCACCCATCAGCTCCAGCTCCATCGCGATGCCCACCCCGACTGTGTTGACCAGCCGGACGATGCCCCCGTCGGCGAAATGCATCCCCCGCCTCATGTGGAAGAACCCGAAGTTCGCGTGCTCGGACGCGATCCTGATGTCGCAGGCCAAGGCCAGTTCGATGCCGCCCCCGATGGCCCAGCCGTTGAGCGCCGCGATGATCGGTTTGGCTGTCCGATGCAGCCCTCGGGTGATCCGGCCCGCGAACCCTTTTTCCAGCAGGTTGCGTCCGAGTTCGGGCCCGGCGTTGAGCCAGTGATCGACATGCGATTTGAGGTCGGCGCCCGCGCAGAAGGTCTTGTCGCCGGCCCCGGTGAGGATCGCGATCCGGACATCCGGATCATCGCGGAAATCTGTCCACGCCTCGAACAGCAGCTCATCGGTCTCGGTGTCGATGGCGTTGTGGACCTCGGGCCGGTTGAGCGTGATGTATGCGATCTGATCGCGCTTTTCGTAGATCACCTTGGCCATGGGGAGTCCCTCGGGAGTCATGCCGAAACCGCGCTGCGGCCGGCCTTCTGTCGGGCAATGATGAGCTTCATGATTTGCGCGGTGCCGTCTCCGATCTGCAGGCCGAGGACGTCTCGCAGGCGTTGTGCGTAGGGCATTTCCTCGGTGTAGGCACCGTGCCCATTGAGCAGCAGGCAGGTTTGGACGATGTCGAAGGCCAAC
This sequence comes from Mycobacterium sp., assembly GCA_049522835.1. Lineage (GTDB taxonomy): Bacteria > Actinomycetota > Actinomycetes > Mycobacteriales > Mycobacteriaceae > Mycobacterium. The sequence continues at coordinate 940 of JBEKNM010000556.1, read as the reverse complement.
TTGGGTGCCCACCATTTGCACATCGCTGCCTCAGCGGTGTGCGGCAGCCCCTGGTCCTTGAGCCACAACGTCTTCAGGCACAGCAAGCGGCATCCCTCAAGTTGGGTCTCGGCCTCGGCCAACGGGAAGGAAACACCCTGATGCGCGATCAGCGGTTTACCGAAGCTGGTCCGCTCAGAGGTGGACAGCCAAGTCTCGTCAAGCGATTGCCGGGCGACCGCCAGACACTGGAGCCCGATCAGGGCACGGCTGTAGTCGAAGCCCTGCATCACCTGGATGAAGCCGTCATTTTCCCGGCCGATCAAGTGCGTTGCCGGAATCACCACGCGGTCAAAGTGGATCGAGCCGCGCCCGGCGCACCGACCGCCGAGATCGTCGAACTCGCTGGTCTTGATGCCCGGCAAGTCCAGGGGGACAAGCAAGGCGCTGATTCCGCGCGCGCCGCTGGACGGTGCGCCGGTGCGGGCCCAGACGATCGCGAACGCCGCCTGGGTAGCAAAGCTGGTCGACGTCTTCTCGCCGTCAAGGATGTAGCGAGCACCGTCTTTGGTTGCCCGCAGTGTCAGGTTCGCGGCGTCTGATCCGCCGCCCGGCTCGGTCAGGGCGATGGCCGGGATCATCTCGCCGGCGGTCACGCCGCGCAGCCACGGCGCGACGACCGCGGGATTTCCATGCTGGGCCATGATCACGCCGCTCAACGACATCGTCACCATCAACTGGCCGATGTTGTAGTCGGACCGGCTGATGGCCTCAATGACGAGAGCCGCTGTCGTGCAGTCAAGTCCGAGGCCACCGTCCTCTTCAGGCAGCTCTACCCCGAAGAGTCCAAGGTCGCCCATCGCCCGCAATGTCGTGCGATCGAACACACCTTCCTGCTCGCGGTGCTTGTAATACGGAGCCAGCCGCCGCTCACCGAAGCCGCGGGCGACATTGACCAGCG
>JBEKNM010000555.1:0-3521 GCA_049522835.1 Mycobacterium sp. | reverse complement strand
CCGACTGAGGCTGCGTTGCCCAGCGACCCCGCCACGTGCGCGGCGCCGCCGCCGAGCAGCCCGCCCAGGCCGGGCAAGCCTTTGGGGACAGAGGCCGCGGCGGCCGCGGCCGCCCCGCCGAGTGCCCCCGTGGTTTTTGCGGTCTGAGTCAGGAAGTTGGCGATACCGATGCTGAAGTTCGGCAAGCCCTCGGTGTAGTAGAAGAAGCTTGAGTACGGCGCGTAGTCGGTCAGCAACGCAAAAGCGTTGCTGGGGAAAGAGGACGACCCCAACAAAACCGACCACAGCCATGACAGCGGGCCAGACGACGAGGCCAGGTAGTTTCCTTCTGTCTGGAAGGGTGCGTACAGCGGCGCCGCCAGGGCCTGCAGCTGTTTGGTGATCTGGGTGATCAGACTGTTCAGCTGCTGCTGAAGCGTAGGGGTCGTGGCCGCGGCTGCCGCCGCGGCTGGGTTGGCGACCTCGGGTGCCGCGGAGAACGTCGTGAGCTTAGAGGCGCTCGCCGAGGAGGCGGCATAGCTGTACAGCGCCGAAGAGTCTTGGGCCCAAAACTGGCTGTACTCGGCTTCCAGGGCTGCGATCTCCGAGCTGTTTTGACCCAGCACATTGGTCTGCAACGCCTCTGCCAGATCGGCGCGGTTGGTCGCGACCACCTGCGGGGGGACCACGGACGCCAGCGCCGTCTCAAACGCCGCCGCAGCCGATTGAGCCTGGGTGGCCGCCTGCTCAGCCTGCGCGGCAGTCGTATTCACCCACCCCACATAGGGTTCGACCGCCGCGGCCGCCGACGCCGACGCCGGGCCCAGCCACTCCTCGCTGGTCAGCTGGGTGAGCACATTCTCGTAGCCGATGGCGGCCGAATTCAACTCGGCGGCCAAGGCGTTCCAGGACGAGGCCGCGGTTAGCAACGGCGTCGACCCGGGTCCGGAATAGACAAGCGCCGAGGCGATCTCCGGTGGCAAGGCACCAAGATCAGTCACAAAAACCCCCTCAGCCGGCCGCGGCCGCATTGGCCGCCTCGGTCGCCGCATACGACGCCGAGCTGATGCCCAACGTATTGACGAACGCCTCGTGAATCGCCGCGGCTTGAGCGCTGACAGCCTGATACACCTGGGCATGAGCGGCGAACTGCGCCGCCGTCAGCGCCGACACTTCATCAGCTGCGGCGGGCACCACACCCGTAGTCGGAGCCGCGGCGGCAGCATTCTGAGCACTGAGGGCAGAGCCAATACCCTGCAATGTACCGGCCGCCGCCGTCAACGCCTCAGGCTGCGTAGTCAAGAACGACATGTTGTCGCCTCCTTAACACTCGTGGGGCTCAGACCTTTAGTTCGCCCCTTGGTTAACTGATGCACGTCACCAACCTTCGGCAGTGACGTTAGTTCGCCTTGGCCGATCAGCCGTCGGGCGAAGTCGGTGCGCAGCGCGCCGTAACAAGCTTTTGTTGGCGGCGGTGCCGCGGCGAGGGCCTTCCCGGTGCCAGACGGACGACCTGGCTTGGCGACCCTGACCAGCGACAACCGACAGATGGTGTAAGCGATCAACGCTGTGCGGCGTGGGTGCGGGACGCCGTACTCCCTGCCGGAGTCGGGTTAACAACAGCCCAACCAATAAAATCCTGTCGCGGATAAACACCGATGAGCGGCGCTCAGAGTCGATTGTTCGGCTTTGCCACGACGCGTTTCGCGACACCAAGCGGACCGCGTGCGATTCGGTCCGATGGGCGCGCCGCCCGCCGTTACCGATCGACGTTCCATGACTCATCGACATTGCTGGGTTATCCGGCAGACGGTGGGCGGGCGAGGACGCTGCGCTTGAATCCGTATTCGCGAGGCGGCAAGGCGCCGGCGGCGCGTCGACCGCCGCCGCCGCCTAACGGAATGCCCCGCAGAAGTCCGCTCGCGTCGCCCTGCGGATCGGTGACATAGTCGACGGCCATCGCCTTTGTGGCCGCCGATTCCTCCATCGCGCCGGGTGAGCCGGCCCAATTCGCGGGCACCGACAGCCCGCCGATCTTGGTGGACGAGGCCAAATTCGCCGACACGGCTCCGGTGGTATGGCCACCCACGCTGCCCAGGGCGCCCAGGTGTAGGCCGGCGAACTGCGGCGTCGCGTACCAGGAGCCACCGGCACCGGCCGTCGCCCCCCCGGGCCCGGTCGCCACCTGCTGCAATATCGAGATGGGGTTGGCCGCAAAGCCCAAATCGAAGTAAGAGGTTTCGTAGCTGCGAGCCATTGTCGTTCGAATACTGGCGGTGAACGTGCCTAGTTGCTGCACGATGAACCACCCGTTGGGATTCAGCCCCGCAGCCGTGGCCCCTGACAAAATTTGCTGCAGCGTTTGATTTATCGATGTGAATATTGACGTAATGCTAATTACGTCTGGGGTCACGGCCAGTCCAGGGGCCGCCGACGCCGCTGCGGGGACGCTGGTGCTTGCCGGGATGGCAAGTGCCTGGTTGACCGCAGACGATTGCGCGGCCAGTCCGGCCTGGTCGGTGCTTTGCGCAGGCTCGGCAAACGGTACCAACTGTGTGGCGGACGCGGAGGAGCTGGCGTACCCGTACATCGCGACCGCGTCTTGGGCCCACATCTCCGCGTACTGCGCTTCGGTGGCCGCGATCGCCGGAGTGTTCTGGCCGAAGAAGTTGGTCGCGATCAGCGTCAACAACAATGCGCGGTTGGCAGCGATCACCGGTGGAGGCACCGTCTGGGCAAACGCGGCCTCAAAGGCGGCTGCCGCAGCCCTGGCCTGGTTGCCCGACTGCTCAGCCAGCGCGGCCGCGGTGCTGATCCAGGCTATATAGGGCGTGACCGCGGACACCATGGATCGCGACGCCGGGCCCAGCCACGGTGAGCCGGTCAACTCGGTGATCACCGACGTATAGCCGGTCGCGGTCGAACCCAACTCGGCCGCCAGCCCATCCCACGCCGCAGCGGCGGCCATCATCGAACCTGACCCCGGCCCCAGATAAATCCGGCTCGAGTTGATCTCCGGCGGTAACGCCCCGAAGTCCAACACCTACGAACCTCCGTTCTCGAACGACATGTGTTTCCTCGCAGGCTGGTTTCACGCGACGATTTTCTTCGAAGTTGCTTGCCTGAGACGTTAAGTCGCCCCGGTCTCCCGCAACCGATCCTCGGTGCGGCCGACCGCACGGGCCTGTACCACTCATCGGGGGCCACGGCAGAAATGCGAGCGTCGATCCGTGGTTGGTGACTCTGCCTCAGCACAACCACTACCTGCAGAAATACGTCGGCAACGCGCTCGCGGGCGGTTGGCGTCCCCAGCGCGGCGGGCCATTCCCGGGAAGCTCAGCAGGGACAAACGGCGTTGAGCGAGGTAAAAATCCGGCCGCAGATAAAGCCGGCTGGGGCGTCGCTAGGGCCACGGGGCAAGGGTCGCAGGCCGCTTCTTTCGGAGCCTTTCCAGTGACTCGTGGGATCAACCCCGCCATAGGCTGTTTCGCGCATACAAGTGCTAATTGGGCCACTGAAGCCGGAAGCCGGTGACCGGAATC
>JBEKNM010000554.1:0-3521 GCA_049522835.1 Mycobacterium sp. | reverse complement strand
GATCAGGTGCACCTGCTTCTCGGTGGTGTACCACTTAGCCATTGCGGCCTGTTCAGCGGTCAGCTTCCTGTCGAGGTGCAACCGGATGAACTCATCGACCATCATGCGCACCACAGTGGCCTCTGTGGCCAGTTCGGCCAGTACGAAACGGCTGTTCTGGAAGCTGCCGATCGGCTTGCCAAAGGCTTTGCGCTCCTTGGTGTATTGCAGTGTCAGTTCCAGCGCCTGCTCCATTGCCGCGGCCGCCATAACCGCGATCGAGATCCGTTCCTGTGGCAGGTTCTGCATGAGGTAGATGAACCCCAGACCCTGCTCACCAAGGAGGTTTTCGGCCGGAACCTTAACGTCGGTGAACGACAACTCGGCCGTGTCCTGCGCGTCCAGCCCGATCTTGTCCAGATGGCGGCCGCGTTCGAATCCCTCCATCCCGCGTTCGACGACGAGCAGCGAAAAGCCCTGCGCGCCTTTATCCGGATCGGTCTGCGCTACCACGATCACCAGGTCGGAGTTGATTCCGTTGGTGATAAATGTCTTTGATCCGTTGAGCACGTAGTGATCATCCTGCTTGACTGCGCGGGTCTTGATGCCCTGCAAATCGCTGCCGGTTCCCGGCTCAGTCATCGCGATCGCGGTGATCAGCTCGCCGGTGCAGAATTTGGGTAACCAGCGCTGCTTCTGCGCTTCGGTCGCCAGGTCCAGCAAGTATGGCGCCACGATGTCGTTATGTAAGCCGAAACCGATCCCGCTGTAACGCCCGGCCGTGGTTTCTTCGGTGATGATCGCGTTGTACCGGAAATCGGGGTTACCGCCGCCCCCGTACTCCTCAGGCACGGCCATGCCGAGGAAGCCCTGTTTACCGGCCTCGAGCCACACCCCGCGGTCGACGATCTTCGCCTTTTCCCATTCTTCGTGATAGGGCGCGACGTGCCGATCGAGGAAGCCCCGGTAGGACTCGCGAAACAATTCATGCTCGGCCTCGAAAAGAGTGCGCTGGTACTGGATGGCACTACTCATAGACAACCTCCGCGAACCTCCGGCGAATGGGAACTCTGCCGCCCAACTTATACCAACCGGACGGTTGGTCGGCAGCTGGCCGGGCTGCCCCGGGGTCGCGGCTAAGAGTCCTGATCGCCGGCCGTGGAGAACTGCCTCAAGCTGGCGGCGAGCGCCGCCGGAACCCGGGCCTTGATCCGGGTGCCCTCCGCGTGGTGCTCCGCCTCCTGTACGCGCCCATCGGCGTGCACCCGGGCCACCAGGTCACCGCGCTCGTACGGGATCACCACGTCCACAGCGGTGTCGGTGGGACCGGCGAGCTCGGCCATCCGCCGCCGCATCGCGTCGATACCTTCGCCGGTGCGTGCGGAGACGAACACCGCACCGGCCAGCCCGTGACGAAGCTTGGCCAGCATCAAATCACTTGCGGCGTCGACCTTGTTCACCACCAGCAGCTCAGGCGGCGGATCGGCCCCGCGGTCGGCGATGACTTCGGAGATCACCTGGCGCACCGCATTGATCTGGGCCAGCGGGTTGACGTCGGAGCCGTCGACGACGTGCACCAACAAATCGGCGTCGACGACCTCCTCCAGCGTGGAGCGGAACGCCTCGACCAGCTGAGTGGGTAGGTGCCGCACAAAGCCGACCGTGTCGGTGAGCACGAACGGCCGACCGTCATCGAACTCCGCGCGACGGGTAGTGGGTTCCAGCGTGGCGAACAATGCGTCCTCTACCAGCACACCCGCCCCGGTCAGCGCGTTGAGCAGGCTGGACTTGCCCGCATTGGTGTAGCCGACGATGGCGATCGACGGCATGTCGCTCGCTAGCCGTCGACCGCGCTGGGTGTCACGCGCCTGTTTCATGGCCTTGATATCGCGGCGCAGCTTGGCCATCCGCTCGCGGATGCGGCGCCGGTCGGTCTCGATCTTGGTCTCACCGGGACCGCGCAGGCCCACCCCTCCGCCACTGCCGCCGGCGCGGCCACCGGCCTGCCGGGACATCGACTCACCCCAGCCGCGCAGCCGCGGCAGCATGTACTGCATCTGAGCCAGCGACACCTGCGCTTTGCCCTCCCGGCTGGTGGCGTGCTGGGCGAAGATGTCGAGGATCAGCGCGGTGCGGTCGATGACTTTGACCTTCACCGCCTTCTCCAGCGCGGTCAGCTGCGCCGGGGACAGTTCACCGTCGCAGATGACGGTGTCGGCGCCGGTTGCCAGGACCACTTCACGCAGTTCGGCCGCCTTGCCCGAGCCGATGTAGGTCGACGGGTCGGGCCGGTCGCGGCGCTGGATGAGGCCTTCGAGTACCTGCGAGCCGGCGGTTTCAGCCAGGGCTGCCAACTCGGCCAGGCTCGCCTGGTTGTCAGCCGCGCTGCCTTCGGTCCACACTCCCACCAACACCACACGTTCCAGCCGCAGCTGGCGGTACTCGACCTCGGAGATGTCGGCCAGTTCGGTCGACAGCCCGGCCACCCGGCGCAGTGCCGACCGGTCTTCGAGGGCGAGTTCGCCAGTGCTCGGTACTGAGTCGCGAGAGTCAGCGGGATCTGGGAAGCCCATGTCGGGCGAATCAGGATATGTCATATGCGATGTCTGATGGTGGCATGTCGTGGGTGGCCGCGCATCTGAATAAATCGGGCCTTGAACCAACCTGAGCGTTCCACCAGGCGTCCGCGAGCTCGCCGCGAGCCACCAGCACCGACGGTCCCCGCAAGTAACTCGTGGCACTGGTGATGGTGACGACGACGTCACCGCCCGGCACCCGGACAGTCAGCGTTCCGGTGTCGGCACCCACATCGGCCAGTGCGGCGACCGCCGCCGCGACCGTTCCGGTACCACACGACCGGGTTTCACCAACTCCGCGCTCGTGGACCCGCATCCGCACCACTCCATCAGCCGGCACGGTGAGCACTTCGACATTGACCCCGTCCGGAAACTGCGCACGGTCAAAGTGCACCGGCGCGCCAACATCCAGAGCTGCAAGCTCTTCGATAGTCAGCCGAGGATCTACGCACGCCAGGTGCGGGTTGCCCACGTCTATCGCAACCCCGGTAAACCGCCGACCGCCGACTATGACCTCAGTGGCCTCCCCCGCGCCCAGCCGGTTGGCCTTGCCCATGTCGACGGTGACGTCGGCGTAGGTCTGGTCGACCTGGTGCAGCGTGACCAGTCGCGGACCGGCCAATGATCCGACGACGAACTCGTCGCGGGACTCCCAGCCACAGGCCCGCAGGTAGTGCGCGAATACCCGCACGCCGTTGCCGCACATCTGCGCGGTCGACCCGTCGGCGTTGCGGTAGTCCATGTACCAGTCATCCGTGCTGACACCGTCGGGCAGGCGGTCGAGGACACCGGCCGTCACGGCCGCGCCCGCGGTGGTAACCCTCAGCACCCCGTCGGCGCCCAGTCCCTGGCGCCGGTCGCACAACGCGGCCACCCGGGCAGCGCTCAGCGTCAGCTCGGCGTCGATGTCGGGCAGCAGCACGAAGTCGTTCTCGGTGCCGTGGCCCTTGGCAAAGATCATCCGCG
>JBEKNM010000553.1:0-3523 GCA_049522835.1 Mycobacterium sp. | reverse complement strand
TTTGGCGCCAACGTGGTTAGCAAACGTAGCGGTGTCGGCGTCATCGCAAAGCCTGGTCAGGATGTGGGCAGCCGAAATGCCGTCGGCCAGGCAGTGGTGGATCTTCATCAAGATCGCCCACTGGTTGTCTTTCAGGCCCTCGATGACCCAGCACTCCCACAGCGGGCGGTCCAGGTCAAGGGGGCGCTCCAGGGCATGGGCAACTGCCCGGAACAGTTCTGCGTCGTCGCCCGGCTGGGGAATCGCCACCCGGTGCACGTGATGGGCGAGGTCGAATCCCGGGTAGTCGATCCAGTCCTGGGCACTCTCGGACGGGTGCGTCCGCAGCAATTGTGTGCACCGTGGGATCGTGTGAATCCGTTCTGCCAGAAAAGTGTTAAGCAGTTCGTAGTTAGGCACGGCGCCGTCGACGATGGCGACCGCGGCGATCGCCAGGCTCGCGTGCCGATCCGGATCTTGAGCTTTGAGGTAAGTCGTATCCAAGGTCTTCAGTTGCGCCATCATCAGGTCCCGCCGTCCGTTTTTCGCGCTTGTACCAGTATCTGTCGCGCACCTCTGCAGTGGTAGGCCCGCAACGTTAAAAGCGTGTTTTTCAGTTGAAGATGCGTTTAACAACTTCGCGCGAGCAGATCGAACATACTTTCGATAGGCTGTCGGGCATGGGCTGGGGCAATGGACCGTCGAGCTGGGCGGAAATGGAGCGGGTGCTCAGCAGCAAGCCGCGCCATGCCGGCTCGCCGGTGGCGGCCGGGCCTGCAGAAGACGGTCCTTTGTCGCGCAAGCGTGGGGCGTATAAGCCGCCGGACCACAACCGGATGGCCCCCTCGTCCGTCGCATATGCGGAGCTGCATGCGCATTCGGCGTACAGCTTTCTCGACGGAGCGAGCACGCCGGAGGAGCTGGTCGAGGAGGCCGCCCGGCTGGATCTGCGTGCGCTCGCGTTGACCGACCACAACGGCCTGTACGGGGCGGTGCGGTTCGCCGAAGCGGCCGCCGAACTCGACATGTGTACCGTGTTCGGCGCCGAGCTTTCGCTGGCATCCTCGCAAGGATCGGTTGCCCGCACCGAGCAACCGGATCCGCCCGGCCCGCACCTGCTGGTGCTGGCCCGCGGCCCGGAAGGTTACCGACGGCTGTCGCGGCAACTGGCCGCGGCGCATCTGGCCGGCGGCGAGAAGGGCAAGCCGCACTTCGACTTCGACGCGCTGACCGAGGCGGCCGGCGGGCACTGGCACATCCTGACCGGATGTCGCAAAGGCATTGTCCGCCAATCACTTTCCGAGGGCGGCCCGGGCGCGGCGGAACGGGCGCTGGCCGATCTGGTGGACCGCTTCAGCGCGGCCCGGGTCAGCATCGAGTTGACCCATTGTGGTGATCCGCTTGACGACGAACGCAATGCCACGCTGGCCGCGCTGGCGCCGCGCTTCGGTGTCGGCGTCATCGCCACCACCGGAGCGCACTTCGCTCATCCGTCGCGCAGCAGGCTGGCCATGGCGATGGGCGCGATCCGGGCCCGGCAGTCGCTGGATTCGGCCGCCGGATGGCTAGCCCCGCTGGGTGGCTCGCACCTGCGGTCCGGCGAGGAGATGGCCCGACTGTTCGCGCAGCGGCCCGAGGTGGTGACCGCCGCAGCCGAACTCGGCGAGCAGTGCGCGTTCGGGCTGGCGCTCATAGCGCCGCAGCTGCCGCCGTTCGACGTACCCGGCGGGCATACCGAGGACAGCTGGCTGCGGCAGCTGGTGATGGCGGGAGCGCGCGACCGCTACGGACCGCCCAACCAGTCAGGGAGCGCGCCGCGAGCGTACTCCCAGATTGAGCATGAGCTGAAAGTCATTGCGCAACTGAATTTTCCGGGTTACTTCCTGGTGGTGCACGATATCGCCCGGTTCTGCCGGGAAAACAACATCCTGTGTCAGGGCAGGGGATCGGCGGCCAACTCCGCGGTCTGTTATGCCCTCGGCGTCACCGCTGTCGATCCAGTGGCCAACGAGCTGCTGTTCGAGCGCTTCTTGTCGCCGGCCCGCGATGGGCCGCCTGACATCGACATGGACATCGAGTCGGACCAGCGCGAAAAGGTCATTCAGTATGTCTACGATAAATACGGCCGTGACTACGCCGCCCAGGTCGCCAATGTAATTACCTACCGGGGGCGGATCGCGGTGCGCGACATGGCCCGCGCCCTGGGCTTCTCGCAGGGACAGCAGGACGCGTGGAGCAAGCAGATCAGCCACTGGAACGGGCTGGCTGATTCGCCTGACTCGAATGTTCTAGAGGGTATCCCGCAGCAGGTGATCGACCTGGCGACTCAGATCCGGAATCTGCCGCGGCATATGGGCATCCATTCCGGCGGCATGGTGATCTGCGACCGGCCGATCGCCGACGTGTGCCCGGTGGAGTGGGCGCGCATGGAGAATCGCAGTGTTCTGCAATGGGACAAAGACGACTGCGCGGCAATCGGTTTGGTGAAGTTCGACCTACTCGGGCTAGGCATGCTCTCGGCACTGCACTATGCGAAAGACCTGTTGGCCGAGCACAAGGGCATTGAGGTGGACCTGGCCAGGCTCGACCTCTCCGAACCGGCGGTGTACGAGATGCTGGCGCGTGCCGATTCCGTCGGCGTGTTCCAGGTGGAGTCGCGGGCGCAGATGGCCACCCTGCCGAGACTCAAGCCGCGGGTGTTCTACGACCTGGTGGTGGAGGTGGCGCTGATCCGTCCCGGGCCCATCCAGGGCGGGTCGGTGCACCCCTACATCCGGCGGCGCAACGGCATCGACCCGGTCGTCTACGACCACCCGTCCATGGAATCAGCATTGCGAAAGACACTGGGAGTACCGCTTTTTCAGGAACAACTGATGCAGCTCGCGGTCGACTGCGCAGGCTTTTCGGCTGCCGAGGCCGACCAGCTGCGGCGCGCCATGGGATCCAAGCGTTCGGCCGAACGCATGCAACGGCTGCGCGGCCGGTTCTACGGCGGCATGCGCACGCTGCACGGCGCCACCGACGAGGTGATCGACCGAACCTACGAAAAGCTGCAGGCATTCGCCAATTTCGGCTTCCCCGAAAGCCACGCGCTCAGCTTCGCATCGCTGGTGTTCTACTCATCGTGGTTCAAGCTGCACCACCCGGCGGCGTTCTGCGCCGCGCTGCTGCGCGCACAGCCGATGGGTTTTTATTCACCACAGTCGCTGGTGGCCGATGCGCGCAGGCACGGCGTGCTGGTACACGGCCCAGACGTCAACGCCAGCCTGGCGCACGCCACTCTCGAGAACGCCGGAACGGAGGTCCGCCTCGGTCTGGGCGCTGTCCGTCATATCGGCGACGAGCTCGCCGAGCAGCTGGTCGAGGAACGAACGGAGAACGGCCCGTTCGCCTCTCTGCTGGACCTGACAGCCCGGCTGCAGCTGAGCGTGCCGCAGACCGAAGCGCTGGCGACGGCCGGAGCGCTGGGCTGCTTCGGGATGTCCCGGCGAGAGGCGTTGTGGGCGGCCGGGGCGGCGGCCACCCAACGGCCGGGCCGGTTACC
>JBEKNM010000552.1:0-3525 GCA_049522835.1 Mycobacterium sp. | reverse complement strand
TCTCCCGCAGACAACAACGGCGCACAAGTTCATCGATTTGCAACGGTGTGGACAGCGGGCTCCGATACCTACTGTTATCGCGTCCCATTGAGAACACCCAGCCAGGAACACAAATGAACCTTTCGGCACTGCCGGATGTTCGAGCCGCACAAGCACCCGACGCACCTGCGCTAGCGGACGACAACACCGACCTGAACAACATCCAGTTCTTCGACGCCGTGCAGCGAGCGAGCTCAGCGATGCGTGAGCACGGCGTGTCGGCCGGCGACGTGGTAGCGATCATGCTGCCCAACCAGGCCAGCTTCGTCGTCGCGCTGTTCGCAGCGTGGCGTCTGGGTGCCGCGGTCACACCGATCAGCCCGACCTTGGTGCCGGTGGAGGTGATCTATCAGATCGAAGATGCCGTAGCGAAGATCCTTGTCGTCGAGAAGCGGTTGGAGTTCGACGCGCCGGTGCGGGCGGTTCTGTCGACCGGCGAACTGACCTCCAGGCCGGCCGCGGCGGCCGTCGAACCCGCGGAGCACCACGATGACGCGCTCGCCCTGTTGATCTACACCAGCGGCACGACCGGCCGGCCCAAGGGCGTGATGCTCGATCACGCCAACCTGAATGCCATGTGCCGCATGATGATCGACGCGCTCAGGATGACCAGCGACGACCACAGCCTGCTCATCCTCCCGCTGTTTCACGTCAATGGCATTGTGGCCGGCACGCTGTCGCCGCTGGTGGCAGGCGGCCGCGCAACCGTCGCCGGCCGGTTCAGCCCGAAGACCTTCTTCGACCGGATCGAACAGAACCGCGCAACCTACTTCTCCGCGGTTCCGACGATCTACACGATGCTGTCCGACCTGCCCGCCGAGGTGCAACCCGACACGTCCTCGGTCAGGTTCGCCATCTGCGGCGCCGCACCGGCGAGCGTCGAGCTGCTCACCAAGTTCGAGACTCGCTACGGCATCCCGCTCATCGAGGGTTACGGGTTATCCGAGGGATCGTGCGCCAGCACACTCAACCCGCTGGTGGGCAAACGCAAGGCCGGCACGGTGGGGCTTCCGTTGCCGGGTCAGACGATTCGGATCGTCGGCACCGACAACATGGACGTTCCGCACGGTGAGGCCGGAGAGGTTCTGGTCCAGGGACCGAATGTGATGCGCGGCTACCTGAACCGTCCGGAGGAAACGGCCAAGACCCTCGTCGACGGCTGGCTGCATACCGGAGACGTCGGGCGCTTCGACGAGGACGGCTACCTCATGCTGGTCGATCGCGCCAAGGACATGATCATCCGGGGCGGCGAGAACATCTACCCCAAGGAAATCGAGACCGTCGTCTATCAGCTGCCGGAGATCGCCGAGGCCGCCGTCATCGGCCGCGCGCACCCGCTATATGGCGAAGAGCCGGTCCTCTTCGCCTCACTGAACTCGGGCGCGGCCATCACCGCCGACGGGGTCGATCAGCACCTCCGTGGATCACTGTCCAAATACAAACTGCCCGTGGAGATCACGATTCTGGATGACCTCCCCAAGAACGCGGTCGGCAAGATCGACAAGCCCGCACTGCGGAAGTTGATCGCCGAAAACCACTGAGAGTTTCACGCTGTGCGTACCTCGCCACGTTGACCGCGGGGCTGCCGACGTCCAGCAGCGACCTGGTCAAGTCCATGCCGACGTAGAACTTCCCGTTCGGGTAGGTGAGCTTGTAGACCTGCTTACGGCACGCCATCGACTGAAATCGAACTCGGGTCGGCCAGCGCGCACTGATGTGGCGGCCTAGCCTGTGTTATGGCCGCTGTAAGCGAGTTGGTGTGGTCGATGTCGGGCCAGTGGATGGTGCGGCCGCCGTCGCGTTGCCCCGCTGTGACAATAACGTTCAACAGACATTCAGGCGAACAGCGGATCGACTGACGCGGCCGACGTGACAACGGAAGGACCGTGAGCTCCATGACCGTAACCATTTTGACGTGGCAAGGGACGGGCGTTGATATGTGGGCGGGTTTCCCGGCACAGGTTGCCCAGGCGGCACAGAACGCCTACCCCAACGTGTTCTACTGGCAGCCCGTTGGAAACTGGCCCGCTGCAGCCTATCCGATGGGATCCAGCGTTGCTGCGGGCGTTGCGGAGGGTCAGCGGTTGCTGACCCAAGTGCATACGAGCGGACCCGTCATCGTCATTGGTTACAGCCAGGGCGCGATCTGCGCAAGCCACCTGTGGCGCGACGTGATCCTGAATCCCAATGGCGCATGCCACAACCGGGTCAACGACGTCATCGCCGCGGTTACATGGGGAAACCCCTGCCGCGCACCGGGTGTGGCCAACGGCAACGTTTTTGCCGGGTGGCCGATGCCCGGCGACGTAGACGGTGTTGTCACCGGCGGCATCGCTGGACCCGACGACCTGACGCCAGCGCAAACCCCGGCATTCTGGTATGACTTCGTGAATACGCTGGCCGGTCCGAATAACAACGATATATACACCGATTGCCCTGTCGGGCCAACGCCGGCCGCGAACGAAGCTCCGGCCGGAGCCATTGAGACGCAGATTTACAACATCGTGCAGCAAGCCACAGCATCCGATGTCTTCGCCATCGTCTTCGATGTCCTGAAGTTGGTCGGCCCGGATGGGTTTGCAGAGGCGCTGGCGATCACACAGGCCATCGTCAACGGCGGTCTGTTCGCGGCGGCCGGATCGAACGCCGCGCACGACAAATACGACATCGCACCGGCCATCACGTATCTTCAGCAGCTCGGTGCGAGCCAGGCCGCAAGCAACATGTAGACACCAGTTCAGAACCGTTGCCGTTGAGCGTTCCCGGACGCCGCGACGTCCGCGGAAACCGCTGTGCCCTGACGATGCCCAAGTGGAGCAGCGTGTTGCGGGAAACTTGCTCAGAGAGCTTCTGTCGGCGGAATTGTTACTCGTCGCTGTGCAGCAGCGGCCGCAGTTTCTCGGTCTTCTGTGGTGTCCAGCCCGGCGGCTGCAGCACCGCAGCCCACCCGTTGGCGACGTCCCGGACGTAGACGTGACCGTGTCCGTCGGGCACCTCCACCGCAACCGCCATGTCCGCGGCCACCTGCAGGAATGTCACCACCGGAATCCACTGCATCTGCGGTGACACGTCGTATCCGCGCGGCTCACGCAGCCAGTCCGGCTTCTGGAACAGCAAGTCCGGATTCCACCAAGCGATCGGATCGGAGCCGTGCTGCAGGTACACCGCCCGCGGATTGCCCCACGGGTCCGGCGGGCGATTCAGGTCGTCGGACCGGGCGACGAATCGGACGTTCTCGCCGCGGTTGTAGATGGACAGCCATTGCGGCGAGCCGGGATCGCGGTTGCGGGTCAGGTCGGTCCATATCGTGTTGTTGAACGTCGGCCCGGAGAACAGCGCGCCGTCGGTGCGGGCGACAAGGTTGTCGAGGCTCAGGAACGGCGCTTCACCGCCGAACGATCCCAGGCTCTCGCCGAAGACCACGAGCTTGGGCCGTTGCGACTGCGGCATCGCCCGGACCAGCTTGTCCACGGCTTCGAACAGGGT
>JBEKNM010000551.1:0-3527 GCA_049522835.1 Mycobacterium sp. | reverse complement strand
GCGGTTCGTATGCCAATCCACTGACTTCGAGCAGGCGGACCACCCGGTGACGGTGCGGTCGCATGGGTTCGAGCAACTCGAGCATGACGGCGTCATCGACCGGGCGGCCCAGCAGCGTCCAACCGATCATCTTCGGGATGTGATAGTCGCCCACCGAAACGGCATCGGCGTCACCAAACGCCCGTTGCGCGGTCTCGGCAGCGGTCCACTCGCCGACTCCGGGCAGCGACGTCAGCGCTTCGCGTGCTTGCGCCGCCGGACGCGACGCCAACCGTTCCAGCGACGCAGCCCGCCGCGCGCAGGTCACCAGCGTCTGAGCCCGTCGCGGATCGACATTGGCGAGATGAAACTCCCACGACGGAATGTTTCGCCACACCTGCGCCGACGGCGGCACCCGCATCCCGGCCGGCGCCGGTCCAGGGGCTGGTGTCCCGTACTTCGACACCAGCACACGCCACGACCGAAACGCGTCAGCGCCGGGTACCCGCTGCTCGATGATTGCCGGGATCAGTGCTTCCAGCACTTGCCCGGTACGACCCAGGCGCAAGTGCGGAACCCGTCGGAGCGCTGCCGCGACCGTCGGATCCCGCGGTACGAAATCGCAGGCATCATCCTCGACGCCCAGCATCACGGGCAGCGTCTCGACGAACTCCTCAGCACCGGCGCCCCATGCCACGCAGTGGGCGGCGTCAGGGGCCGCACGGCTGATCCGCGCCGCGACGGGTCCGGTGGCCAGCAGACTGGTCCGCCAGATCGTGCCATCACCAGGGAGCTGAAAGCAGGGGTCCCGGGGACCCCGATGAAGCGGCGCCAACGTGTGCCCGAAGCTCGCCGGGCCGGGGAACGTCACTGTGCGCGCGCTCTTCACCCGGTAACTCCGATCACGGACAGCTCAACTCCGATTGACCGCGAACTGCCTCTCAAGACACTATGACAATGTGACGACGCCGTTTGATGGCCCGCACGCCGAACTGGCCTGGATGTTCCTGCAGAGCATGTGCGAGGGCGGCGACCTCGACGAGGGCTTCGCGCTGCTCAGCGACGACTTCACCTTCTGGAGCCTGATCACCCGCATTTCCTTCGACAAGCAGACTTTCCGGCGATCGATCGACACGCGTAAAAAGTTTTTCGAGGTCACCCTCGATCTGCTCCGCTGCGTGAACGATGGCGACACCGTGGTCGTTGAGGCAGAGGTCCACGGCAGCACCGCTGACGGGATCCAATACGACAGCCCGCTCGTCTGCTTCGTCGAGACCCGCAACGGACTGATTGTCTCGATCCGCGAATACAGCGACACTCGATCGGCCGCTGCTGTGCTCCCCCCACCAGGGTCTAGGGGCTACCTATCGTGCTGAGACGCTGATTTCGGCTTTGTTCGGGTAGAAGGCGACGTGCCCGGCGATCTCCGCGACCGCCGGATAGGGCTCTTCGTACGTCCAGATCACATCGTCGACGGTCTCACCGGCCGCATTGGTAACGCTGTAGTAACTGGCGTCACCTTTGAACGGGCAGTAGGTGCTGGTGTCGGTGCGAGTCAGCACGTCTTGTACCACGTCGCTGAACGGGATGTATTGCACCGCAGGCAAAGTGGCCTCTTGCAGTTCCAACGCCGTCGTTGTGTCCGCGACGAGCTCGCCATTGACCCGAACTTGTACCCGTCCCTTTGTCGGCTCGATGGTGATCGGGTGCCCAGCGCTGGGTTCTAAGACTTCCCGGTGGCTCACAGTTTGTACCTCCTCGTAGACAGATAAATCGTGCAACACCAACCGGCGCTCAACACTTCCCGCATTCGTCAGGCCGGTCCGAATGCGTAGCGGTGGTATTGCGCGATCGTCCGCAATGCCGGGACTGCCGCCATCGCCCTGCCCAGCCAGCGATTTACGGGCGACAGCAAAGCGAACGTGTCACTGTCGAAGACGGATTCCCACGCCAAAAGACGCACCCCCGGAACCGCGTCGACAATGTCGCCGGGCCCGTTGATCCCCCAACGCAACTTCGAGCCTGAGCGGCGCACTACGGGATTGATCGCCTGCGATCGAATTCCAAAGGTGCTGAACGCGTCGAACTGCAGTTCGCCTGCGGGGAATCGGTCAACGACGCGACGCAGCAGCCCGAGCCCGCCGTCTTTGGTCAGGTAGGGCGTCAGGCCCTCACCGATGAGCAGGGCGGGGCCGTCGGCCGGTATGTCCGCCAGCCAGGACAGATCAGTCACTGACGCCGCCAGCATTCGATAGTTCATCCGGTCCGGATATACCCGTTCGCGCAGCCCGATGACTTCCGGGTAGTCGACGTCGTACCACTGCACACCCGAAGGAGGATCCAGCCGGTACACGCGAGCATCCAGACCACAACCCACATGCAGCACGACGCCTTTCTCATGCACGGCTAGGAACTGGCGGGTCCAGTTGTCGAAGTGCGCGGTGCGGATGGCGACCGACGGAGCCCGCCGTGCGGAGATGGACGTTGCCTGCCAGTCGTAGTCGATGCGCGCAACGGCCGCCTTCGCGTAGTGATCCCCAAGGATCGAACGCGGTGCATCGGCATCAAGTGCTTTGGCGTACAGCGTTGCGAGCGTCGTCTGCGGCGGTCCGTTGAAGTCGACCTGAATCCGGTCCACGGGCCGAGCCTATTCGAATTGGGCGGCAGTGCTGTTCTCGGTGTTTTTTCGTGCGGTGCGCATCGCCGCCCAAAACCGGGCGGCCTCGCGGATCGATTCCTCAACCGGCCGCGGCTGCCAGCCCAACTCACGGACCGCCTTGCTGCTGTCGACGTTGGCTTCGGCGCGCATCATGCGCACCGACGTCAGGCCGAGTTCGGCATCTTTGCCAGTGAGGCGGGCCTTCAGACTGCCCAATGCCCCCAGGACGTACAGCATCGGTACCGAAATCGAGCGTCGCGGCGGTGCCACACCCGCCTCGTCGGCCGCGATCCGCACGACCTCCTTCAACGCGATCATCCGTTCGGAGATGAGATACCGCTCGCCGATACGCCCGTGCTCGGCGGCGAGGATCATTGCGCTGGCGGCATCGTCGACGCCGACGACTTCCAGTTGAATGCCGTCCATTGTGAACGGCAACTTGCCGAAGACTGCGCCTGCGATGAAGGCGCCATGTGGAGTGCGGCCCCAGTCGCCACTGCCGTAGGTCGTTGAGACGCACATCGCGACGGCGGGCAGGCCGGCCTCCGCCACGTACCGCATCACCAAATCTTCGGCCGCAACCCTGGATTGGACGTAGGGAGTCAGCCCGCGCGTGCCGATCACGTCATCTTCAGTCGCCACGTGGCCGTGCCGCCGGCCCACCGTCGCGTAGGAGCTGGTGAAGACGAACCTATGCAGGTCGGGTTGTTCGACTGCGACATCCAGTACGTTGCGCAGGCCCTCCACGTTGGTGTGGAACAGCGGCGACGGGTCGCGCAGCCATGCGCGGGTGTCGACGACGCAGTAGTAGACGTCGTCGACACCGTCCAGCGCCTCGCGCAACGTGTCGGTGTCGAACACGTCGCCGAGGAATCGGGTGACCTGCAGG
>JBEKNM010000550.1:0-3528 GCA_049522835.1 Mycobacterium sp. | reverse complement strand
AAAATCCGTCCAGTGTCGGTTCGAGTCCGACTGGGGGCACGGGTATTTGGCCTGCTAGATGCGGCGGCTTGGTGCGTTCCTAGACTGGTGATCCGCTCTCGGTGTCACCGTTTGTCACATCCTGGCGGAAACTCGCTGCGGCCTCGCGGAGCGCGTCTTCCTGGGATTGCGCGTAGACCGCCATCCTGAAGGCCGCGCTAGCGTGTCCCAGCCACGCGCCGCGTCATCGCTCAGCGGCTGGCCGAAATCGACCGGCAACGACAGGCCGAGTACCGGTGGGGCAGCTGGGTAGAGCGTTCAACTGAGCCAGCCGCCGTCGCGCCTCGCAGATAGCGCACCGGGCGAGAGAGTCACGGGGCGGTTGGCGAAGGATCTCCGAGGCAGTGGCCGTGGTCTGGTTTGATCGTTCCGCCGGGGGCTTTAGCCAGTGCTGCTGCCTCCGCTTCTTCGCGTGTCGGACCCCAGCCTCCGAAGTATTTGGTGTTCGAAGCGTTCGCAACAAGCGCGATGCACCCGCCCTCCCCGCTGGCCAGAAGACGACAGTCGCTGATGTGCTTGCGACACGAGTCCATCACAGTCTTCTCTGCGTCAGCTTGGCTGCTTCCTCCGTCGGTGGTCTTGATCTGCCCAGTGGAGTCCGACATCGCCATCGCAATCCAGTCGCCGCCGGCATGCGCGATCGGCGTTGCTGCGAATGCCACGCCGATCGCGATCGCTGCTGCTAGTTTCTTCATGGGCTTCCCCCGGCCCTCTTCCTTTTGCGCTGCGCCATTGTGGCGCAGTTGTGGCGCAGGTAAACACTATTACACGGCACCCGTCTTTTGCGCAGTTGTTTGCTGGCGCTGGTGCGATTTGGCCGTATCCCTGAAGGGTATGCGCAGAAAGCTTTTGCTGGGCGTGTCGGGTGATTGGTAGGCGCCTTGTTTTTTCAAAACACCACTCCGGAGCAGTTGTCACTCCGGCGCCTTGCCGCCGGTATCACGGTGAACCGCCACTCATACACTGACCCCTCGTGGGCATGCTGTTTGGTTTTGCGCCGTGGATCGTCTATTGGGTACTTGTCGGTAATGTCCCGCTCGGCACAGCCGTTTTGGTCGCGCTGGCGATCGCCGTCGCCGCATCTGTGATCGGCCGCGTCACCGGGAAGCCGGGGCGAACGCTCGAAATTGGAGCTGTCGCAACGTTTTTGATACTGACGGTGCTGACGTTTACCCTCAGCGAGTCGTTCATGGAGCGGTGGATCCAGCCGCTCAGCAACGCCGGGATCTTCCTCGTGGCCCTCGTCGGCGTGCTGATCGGCAAGCCGTTCGTGCGCGAGTTCGCCGCCGCGGAGCAGCCGCCCGACGTGGTCAAGACCGAGCTGTTCGGCCGGGTCACCACGGTCCTGACTTGGATCTGGGTCGCAGCCTTCGCCGGCATGACGGTGTCGTCGGCCATCCCGCCGATCGTGGAGAGCTTCGGGGGAGGGCACGCCTCAATTCTCGATACGAAGACTCCGCTGTCGTTCGTCTTTTACTGGGTCATACCGTTCTCGCTGTTGGGCACCGCGGCGCTCGCGTCGCGATTCCTGCCCGACCGGATGCTTGTCGGCATTGATGACGTCGCGCGCGGGACCTCTTTCATCGCGTACGACGAAGCCACGATCGACGAGTTGTATTACCTTGCCCAGGAACACGCCAATCGCGAGGTCGGCCCGGGCAAAGAGGCCTACAACGTGAAGGTCGGAGGTATGGGGACCCCGCTGACCGGCGACGAGTCCCGAAAGTCGTGGCCCTCGAGCTACAAAGTGCGCGACCAACGGAAGTAATCAGGTAACTCGAGCCGGCGACCGGACTCATCAGCGCGCGCTCCCCGCCGCCTCATCGAACCGCAGGCGCCGCCCGCGATACGGGCTATCCCGTCCAGACGACACGGGTAGACGGCACTCGTTTGGCGGCGTGGGTTGGTCCAATACCCACTGACCTGCGCCGGGGTCCGCCGCGCCACAGTTCGGATACGTTGGTTGCGGCGGGGCGCACCCCGACAAGCACCCGGACTAGGCGCATGCGCTCCGCATCTTTTGCAACTACACAAGCGGCCAACCAAGGAGCATCGCGATGAACGCGTTCAGCCCAGATGCCATTCGTGCAGAAACCATCACCATCACCGGCCACGGTGGCGACGAGATCGAGGCCTACCGCGCGATGCCGCTCGCCGAAGGATCGCGCGGCGGAATCGTCTGGATCCACCACATGCCCGGCTACGACCGGGAGACCAAAGAATTCGCCCGTCGGCTTGCCGTCAGCGGCTATTACGTCGTGGCGCCGAATCTGTACTCACGCGAGGCTCCGGGCGCCGCTCCCGATGACGCCGCCGCGGCGGTGCGGGCCGCCGGCGGGGTGCCCGATGAGCGACTGGTCGGCGACGTCGCCGCCGCGGTTGAGCACCTGCGCTCATTGCCCGGCGCGAACGGAAAATTCGGCGTAATCGGGCATTGTTCAGGCGGGCGGCACGCGTACCTGGCGGCGTGCTCGCTGCCCTTCGACGCCGCGGTGGATTGCTACGGCGCGTTCATCTCCGAGGATCCGCCGGAGGGAAGGCCCAAGGTCATGCAACCGATCCTGCACTTGGCACCGAATCTGAGCTGCCCGCTGCTGGGCCTGTTCGGGGTCGAGGACAAGTTCCCAGCGCCCCCTGCGGTGGCTGCCCTGGACGCCGAGTTGACCAAGCTGGGCAAGGCGCACGAATTCCAGTCATACGACGGCGCGGGCCACGCCTTCTTCTCCGTCGACCGGCCCGCGTACCGCCCCGAGGCCGCGGTGGACGGCTGGCGGCGCATCGACGAGTTCTTCG
Source organism: Mycobacterium sp. (assembly GCA_049522835.1). GTDB lineage: Bacteria > Actinomycetota > Actinomycetes > Mycobacteriales > Mycobacteriaceae > Mycobacterium. Next base: position 696 of record JBEKNM010000550.1, on the reverse strand, counting down.
CTACCCACCTGAAAGGCTAGGTCTCAGCAGCCATGTGCACATATCTGACCGAACATATCGAGATCAACGGCAGCGGCAAGGGCCCAGCGGGATGGTTCGGCGCCAACCGCGCGACGGTGTATGTCGACCATGCGGTGCATGCGCCCTACACCCACACGGTCAACATCGACGTGATCAATCCCCAACTCGGGCCGTCCGCACGGGTAGCCCTTGAACTGACCGAGGAGAGCGCGGTGGCGTTGGCCGACGCCATCCGTCACGCGATAGCTCACGCGCCGGCCGGCCTGGCCTCCAAGAACCAGTAGGTGACGATGACCACCGACCGTGACTACCCCGGAATGGCCGTGACGCGCGGCAGGATCGAGCCCGCGCCGCGGCGGGTCCGCGGCTTTCTCGGCCACGAGCTGGTCTTCGACACCATCGCGGCCCGTTACGTGTGGGAAATCCCTTATTACCCGGCGTATTACGTACCCCTCGCGGATGTCCGCACGGAATTCCTGCGCGACGAGAACCACCCGCAGAAAGTGCAGTTCGGCCCGTCGCGGCTGCACTCCCTGGTCGGCGCCGGCCAGACCTGCCAGTCGGCCGCGCGGGTGTTCGACGCCGGCACCGACAGCCCCGTCGCGGGTACCGTGCGATTCGAGTGGGATCCGTTGCGGTGGTTCGAGGAGGACGAGCCCATCTACGGCCACCCGC
>JBEKNM010000549.1:0-3530 GCA_049522835.1 Mycobacterium sp. | reverse complement strand
GGCGTCGTCGTCCGCTGCGGCCTCGGTGGACATCTCCTCGCGCGCTTTGGCGGCCAGTTCGGCCATGTCCAGGTCGGCGTCGCCCAGCCCACCGGTGAGGTCGGCCTCGATGGGCGCGCCGGCCGCGGCCACCTTGGACTCCACATCACACAGGTCCAGCAGCATTGCCGCCATCTCGTCGGTGGAGTAGGTGGTGACACCGGCTTCCTCGACGGCGTCGACGATGGCGTCGTTATGGCCCATCAGCCCGGTGCCGCGGGTCCAGCCGATCAGTGCGTGGGCCAGGCTGACTCGGGCCGCCCAGGAAGGCTCGGCGTGCCAGCGACTCACCAAGGCGTCCAGCGCCGACTTGGCTTCGCCGTAAGCGCCATCACCGCCGAACATTCCGCGGTTGGGCGAACCGGGCAGCACCACGTGCAGCCGCGATGCGATGTCGCGCTCGGAGCCGATCTTCGACAGACCGCCAACCAACCGCTGCACTGCCCACAGCAAAACCTTCATCTCCATCTCGGAGCGCGAACCAGCCTCCGACAAGTCGCCGGCGACGCGCGGCGCCGCGAAAGGGAACAGCAGTGTCGGGGTCTGCGCGTCCTTGATGTGAATCGACTGTGGCCCAAGGCTTTCGATCTGCTCATTGCCGACCCATTCGACCAGTGCGTCGATATCCGAGTAGGACGCCATGTTGGCCGGAACCACCCACAGCGCCGCACCGTAGCGAGCATGGTCGCGGTACAGCCTCCGGTAGAACGCCAGCCGTTGTTCGTCGAGCTTGGATGTCGTCGCGATGACGGTTGCTCCGCCGTCGAGCAGTCGCGCCGCCACCGACGCGGCGATCGAGCCCTTCGAAGCACCTGTCACCACAGCGATTTCGCTGCAGTAGGGACCCGGATCGGGGTTCTCGGCACCGGCAGCGATCCGGCCGTACAGCGACGCGTGGATCTGACGGCCCGCGGCCAGCGACCTGCCCTGCCACCAGGTGGCCTGAGTCGCCACGACGTGGCCGGCTCCCTCGAACCGTTCGGACAGAGGCACCCAATCGGCGTCGATGTCGCCCTCGTCGGTCAGCCACAGCTTGACCAAATCCTCACGGGCGCTGGCCCAGCGGTCGTCAAAGACGACGGCCTTCTTGGTGTCGAACACCGGCGCCACCAAACGTGGCCAGTCAGCGCCCAGTTCGGCGGTGACCAAGTCGACGAGCTCGGCATCGGTGGCCGCCGGCGACGCGCTGATCGGGTCGTCCAGGCCCAGCTGGCCTAGCACCAGACGGGCCGCCGAGGCGAGCACACCGTCGCGACCAGTTATCTGATCGGTGAACTCGCTCAGCGCGGCCGCGTCGATGGTCGCGCCGCCGCCACCGCCACCGCCCGCGGATGGCAAGGCCACCGCGATTCCGCGGCGCGCGGCGACCGCACCGACCGCGGCGTCGATGACCTTGTCGACAGCACCGGCATCAGCCAACGCGCCCTCGTGCAGGTGGCCCATGCCGCCCCCACGAATACTGGTGCCCTCGCGGGTTCCCAGTGCGACTTCGACCGTGACGTGTTTGGCCCAACCCTCGCCGAGCTCCCATGTCTTCTTCACCCGCTCGGCGATGGCACCTGGCCGCTTGCCCGAGGGACCTAGAACCGTCCGCAGCTGATCGTTGATCGCGTCGGTAAGCACTGGGCCGTAAGGCTTGTAGGTGCGCGCCAGCTTGGTCACCTGGGACCGCAGCCCCGCCAGGTCGGCCTCGGCGGCACCGTCGATGGCACCGAGGTTCAACTCGGAGCCCAAGTCCACCAGCAGCTGGTTGCGCCGCGACGACGCGCCGTCGGTGATGGACTCGATGGAGTCCAGCTCCTCGATCTGGTCGATGCGCATCTTGGCCGAGAGCGCGATCAGCGCCAAAGTGGCGTCGGCGGCGTCGAACACGATGTCGTCCGCCGGAGCACCCGACGGAGCTCCGGCGCCAGCCGGAGCGACGGCGGGGGCGACATTGGGCATGGGCGCCGCCTCCGCCGCGGACGCGGCGGAATCATCCGGTAGTTCTTCGACCTCCGGCTCGGGGTCGGTGTCGTTGGCGAACAGCACCGCAGCATCGCGCTCGGCATTGAGCACTTCTACCGTGCTGTGGGCATATTCGGGCAGCTTGAGCGTGTTGGTGGCCAGTCCGGCGACGGTCGGCGCCGACTTCACGCCGATCTCGACGAACCGCTCCAAGCCCAGGCCACCGGCGGCCTCCTCGATGAACAGCAGGTCCTGAGTCTCGATCCAGCGCACCGGGCTGGCGAACTGCCAAGCCAACAGCTCGATTACGACCGTGCGCGCCATCTCGGCCGGCCGCTCGCGACGCCAGGTGTCGTAGTCGGCGAGGATTTCGTCGAGCGGCTCGGCGGGCACCAAATCCCGGATCTCCTGGATGAAGTCGCGATCCAGCGTGAACGGCCGCGGTACCAGATTGGGGATGTAGCGCCCGATGATCACGTCGGGATCTTTGTCGCGCGGCATGACACGGTCCAGCGAGCGGCGGAATTCCGCGACTCCGACCCGCAATACCCGCGAGTGGAACGGCACGTCGATGCCGGGCACCAGGATGAACGAGCGCCGGCCACCGGCTAGCTCGCGGCGCCGCTCCACCTCTTCCTCCAGGGCTTCCAGACCGCGAACGGTGCCGGCGATCGCGTATTGCGAGCCGCGCAGGTTGAAGTTCACGATCTCCAAGAATTCCCCTGTGCGCTCGGCGATCTCGGCGACGAATGCTGTTACCTCGTCGTCGGGCAGGCCGATCTGCGAGGGTCGGATTGCCGCCAACCGGTAGTTAGAGCGACCCAGCTCGTCGCGCGGCACGATGTCGTGCATCTTCGAACCGCGGTGAAACACCATCTCCAGCATGGCTTCCAGCTCGTAGATGCCCGTCACGCAGGCCAGCGCGGTGTACTCGCCGACCGAGTGGCCGCACGCGATGGCACCTTCGACGAAGGCGCCTTGCTCGCGCATCTCGGCGACCTGCGCGGCGGCCACCGTCGCCATTGCGACCTGGGTGAACTGCGTCAGGTAGAGCACGCCGTCGGGGTGGTGGTAGTGCACACCGTTGGCGATGATGCTGGTCGGGTTGTCGCGCACCACGTGCAGCACCGAGAAGCCCAGCGTGTCGCGGGTGAACCTGTCGGCGCTGTCCCACACCTTGCGGGCCGCCTTGGACCGGGCCCGCACCTCCATCCCCATGCCCTTGTGCTGGATGCCCTGGCCCGGGAATGCGTAGACGGTCTTGGGCGCGGCCAGTCGCGCCGTCGCCGACATCACCAGATCCGATCCGATGCGCGCGGCTACTTCCAAAACCTCTGCACCCTGGTCGATTCCGACGCGGTCGACACGGAAGTCGACTTCGTCGCCCGGACGCACCATGCCCAGGAACCGCGCGGTCCAGCCGACCAGCCGAGCGGGTGGGCGGGCTTGCCCGTCCGTGGCGGTCGCCGCGTGCTGGGCCGCCGCCGACAACCACATGCCGTGCACGATGGGCGATTCCAGACCGGCCAGCAACGCGGCAGCCC
>JBEKNM010000548.1:0-3531 GCA_049522835.1 Mycobacterium sp. | reverse complement strand
ATAGTCACCGAGGGGCTGCTGCTACTGATCGGCGGCGACGAGACCACACGCCACACGCTGTCCGGCGGGACGAGGCAGCTGCTGCGCCACCCCGATCAGCACCGGCGTCTGGCCAACGACCTGGGCTTGCTGCCCAACGCGATCGAAGAGATGCTTCGCTGGACCGCACCGGTGAAGAACATGGCGCGCACGATCACTGCCGACAACGAGTTCCACGGCACCCGTCTGCACCAGGACGAGAAGATGATTCTGCTGTTCGAGTCGGCGAACTTCGACGAAAAGGTATTCGACGACCCGGAGAGCTTCAACATCGAGCGCTACCCGAACAACCACCTCGCGTTCGGCTTCGGGACCCACTTCTGCCTCGGCAACCAGCTCGCCCGGCTGGAGTTGTCGATCATGCAGACACGCCTGCTGCAGCGCCTTCCGGATATGCGGCTGGCGTCGGATGCAGCGCTACCCCTGAGGCCGGCGAACTTCGTGTCCGGCCTGGAGAAAATGCCGGTTGCGTTCACTCCGACCTCGCCCTTGGGCTAGCGGGTTTCACTCGCGAGCAGTCGCAGAATCGCATGAACCGGCGCGCAAAGGTGCGATTCTGCGACTGCTCGCGCAAACTCGGGCTAGCGGTTCTGGAAGTTGGGCTTGCGTTTTTCGGCAAACGCCCGCGGGCCTTCCTTGGCGTCGTCAGACAAGAACACCTCGATGCCGATCTGAGTGTCGATCTTGAACGCGTCGTTTTCGGCCATTCCCTCGGTTTCGCGGATGGCCCGCAGGATCGCCTGCACGGCCAGCGGGCCGTTGTTCTCGATGAGCTCGGCGATCTCGAGCGCCTTGGTCAGCGCCTGGCCGTCGGGAACCAGGTGTCCGATCAAGCCCATCTCCTTGGCCTCGGCGGCGGTGATGTGCCGCCCGGTCAGTAACAGGTCGCAGGCGACCGTGTAGGGGATCTGCCGCACCAGGCGCACCGCCGAGCCGCCCATTGGGTACAGGCTCCACTTGGCCTCGGAGATGCCGAACTTGGCGCTTTCGCCGGCGACCCGGATGTCGGTGCCCTGCAGGATCTCGGTGCCCCCGGCGATCGCGGGGCCTTCGACGGCGGCGATCAGTGGCTTGGTCAGCCGGCGGCCCTTCAGCAGGGCGTCGATGCGTGACGGGTCGTAGCTGCCGTCTTTGAAAGATTCGCCCGGCGGCTTCTTGGTTGCTGCCTTGAGGTCCATCCCCGCGCAGAAGTAGCCACCGGCCCCGGTCAGGATGCAGCACCGGATATCGTCGTCGTTGTCGACGCGGTCCCAGGCCTGCACCATGATTTCCATCATTTCGGTGCTCAGCGCGTTGCGGGCGTGCGGCCGGTTCAACGTGACGATCAGGGTGTGACCGCGCTGCTCAACGATCGCGTCGGGACCCGATTTTTCGTTTGCTGGAGTACCTGCAATATTAGGGGCCACGGCTACCGCCTTTCCCTCGTCTATGAGCATCAGCTTGTCAAGAAATGTAACACGTTCTAATTTGGTGGCCGTGGCCCTGAATATTGCCGATCTCGCCGAGCACGCCATTGACGCTGTGCCTGACCGTGTCGCCCTCATCTGTGGTGATGAGCAGCTGACCTACGCCCAACTGGAGGAGAAGGCCAACCGCCTGGCGCACTACCTCATCGATCGGGGCGTCAAGAAGGACGACAAGGTCGGTCTTTACTGCCGCAACCGCATCGAGATTGTGATCGCGATGCTGGGCATCGTGAAGGCGGGCGCCATCCTGGTGAACGTCAACTTCCGCTACGTCGAGGGTGAACTTCGCTATCTGTTCGACAACTCCGACATGGTTGCGCTGGTGCACGAGCGCCAGTACTCCGACCGGGTCGCCAACGTGTTGCGGGAGACTCCGAACATCAAGACGATCCTCGTCGTCGAGGACGGCTCGGATATTTCAGACAACGACTTTCAGCCCTATGGCGGCGTCGAGTTCTACTCGGCGATCGCGCAGAGCTCGCCCGAACGTGACTTCGGCCCGCGCAGTGCCGACGACATCTACCTGCTGTACACCGGCGGTACCACCGGCTTTCCGAAGGGCGTGATGTGGCGCCACGAGGACATCTACCGGGTGCTGCTCGGCGGAACCGACTTCGCAACAGGGGAATTCGTCAAGGACGAGTACGACCTCGCGAAGGGGGCCGCCGCGAACCCGCCGATGATCCGGTATCCGATTCCGCCGATGATCCACGGCGCCACCCAGTCTGCCACCTGGATGGCGATCTTCTCGGGTCAAACCACCTTCCTGGCACCGGAATTCAACGCCGACGAGGTGTGGCGCACGATCCATAAACACAAGATCAACCTGCTTTTCTTCACCGGGGATGCGATGGCGCGGCCGTTGCTGGACGCGCTGGTTGCGCACCAGGAGGAGGGCAACGAGTACGACCTATCGTCGCTGTTCGTACTCACCAGCACCGCGGCGCTGTTCTCGCCGAGCATCAAGGACAAGCTGCTGGAGCTGCTACCCAACCGGGTGATCACCGACTCGATCGGCTCCTCGGAGACCGGCTTCGGGGGTATCAGCGTCGTCGCGAAAGGTGCGAACCATAGTGGCGGCCCGCGCGTGACCATCGACCACCGCACCGTCGTCCTCGATGAAGCAGGCAACGAGGTGCAGCCCGGCTCGGGCGTGCGGGGCTTCATCGCCAAGAAGGGCAACATTCCGGTCGGCTACTACAAGGACGAGAAGAAGACCGCCGAGACGTTCAAGACCATCAACGGCGTGCGCTACGCGATCCCCGGGGACTGGGCGTTGGTCGAGGAAGACGGCACGGTCACCATGCTGGGCCGCGGATCGGTGTCGATCAACAGCGGCGGCGAGAAGATCTACCCCGAGGAGGTCGAGGGCGCGCTCAAGGCGCATCCCGACGTCTTCGACGCACTGGTGGTCGGCGTGCCCGATCCCCGTTACGGCCAGCATGTGGCAGCCGTGGTGCAGGCCCGGCCGGGTGCCCGGCCGACGCTGTCCGAGCTGGACAGCTTCGTGCGCTCCGAGATCGCGGGATACAAAGTGCCGCGCAGTCTTTGGCTGGTCGGCGAGATAAGGCGTTCGCCGGCCGGCAAGCCCGACTACCGCTGGGCCAAGGAACAGACCGAGGCACGCCCCGCCGACGACGTGCATGCCAGCCATGTAACTGCGTGACCGATTTCGTCAAGCATCACGCCGGGGCTCCCGCCGGCTACTTCGCCTGGGAAGCCGCAGGGTTGCGATGGCTTTCCAGCGTCGACGGGGGTGTGCCTTGCGCGCAGCTTGTTTCTGTCGACGCGGCCGGTCTGACCCTGCGGCGGCTCGATTCGGTGCCCCCGAGTTCCGAAGCGGCGTATGTGTTCGGCAGCCGATTGGCCGTCACACACGACGCGGGTGCCGCCGCGTTCGGGGCAGGGCCTGACGGATGGGACGGGCCCGGGTTCTTCGGGCCTGGGAGGCCTCCGTCGCAGCCATTGCCGATGTCGCTGCGGCGGCACCGACGCTGGGGCGATTTCTACGCCGACGAGCGGCTGG
>JBEKNM010000547.1:0-3538 GCA_049522835.1 Mycobacterium sp. | reverse complement strand
CGTTTCCGTCGGCGTCGACGGTCGAGACGAAATCTGGGTAGCGCTGGCCGAGCCGGGCGGGCCAGCGTCCAACTCCGCGCTCGGCGTCACCACCGAGGTCGACACTGCGTTGCCATGGCAGGGCGTCGACGTCGGGGCAGGCGGCGTGGTCGAACTGGGTCAGTACGTCCCCGCGGGTGGCGGCGGTTCCATCGCTGACCCTCGGCACCCGACTGGCCGGGGGTTCTTCACCATCCACCCAGCGGTCCAGCGCGACGAGCAACGCCCGATGGACCGGCGTCGCGTCGAGCGTGTGAGTTGGGTTGGACCCTGCCAGGAGATGTTTGATCGGAATGTTGCCCAAGTGATCGGTTCCCGCAATGAGATAGGACCGCACGTCGGCGTCCTCAGCCAGGTCGGTCCCCGTCTGCGCGTCGATGTGGGTCAACGCCGCATCGCCGCGCCAGTACTCCCAACCGCTGTTGGTCATGATGACCTTGGGCACGCCGCCAAGCCGGCGTTGGCGCGCCAGCAGACCCCGGTCATCGAACGGCGGCAGATCGGCGAATCCGTGGACCTCGGTCAGCGCCGGTTGAGCGTAACGGTGGTTGAACTCACCGCGGTGTGCCCCGGCGATATGGCAGAACATCCCGTCGAACACGGTTCTGCCTGACTCATCGACATTGAGTCCCTCCCAAAGCATCTGGCGCAGGAAGCGCCCGCACTGCGATGCTCCGAATGCGTAGGCGCGCTGCATACCGGTTTCGCGGAGATGGGACACCAGATCGCGGACCGCAAGCAACCCGCAGCCCGCGACAGGCGCCCGTGCACTGCGATAAACCAACTGATACCAGTGAAACGGCGCAAAGCCCCCCTCGACGCTGACGTGTATGTCGTCGGTGAAACGCCAAGCTTCCCTCGGCACGAGGACGGGCTCGCCCTCTGGCGAAGTGCGGACAGTAAGTACGGCATCGGGGTCCTCGGTATCGACGGTCGGGTAATCGGCGAAGCGAAACAGATTGAACCCCGGCATCGAAGCGCTCAGACTTTGCTCATTGCTCGCAGTGTCGGGGCGCCACTCCATCCGCAGCCATCCGGGGTCAACCTCGACCTCCGGTGCGGTCAGGCCCAGCCTGCCCGGACCTCGCAGCACGTCCCACTGCCAACCGCACCACGCCACGGTCCAGCCCCGATCGAGCAGGAATCCATCCCCCGGATCGACGTTCTCCATGTTCTGCAGGTCGAGGCCGCCGCCAAGGCTGAACGGGACACCGCCCAGCATGCCGCGGTTGGGCACGGCCAACAGCAACGGGCCATCACTTTGGCCGCGGGAACGTAACAGACGAAGGTCGGCGTCAAAGTGCACACACCCGTCGGCATCGCGTCGTGCGCGATCCAAATCGACGATGCATCGATTCGCCGGGTGGTCTGGGTCGACCGCGAAGGACACCACGCCAGTGACCCACTCGTACCGAGGGTCGACGTAGGGTTCGACGCTCTTGATTTCGAATTCCTTGACGGCCAATGATGCCTCTCCCGCTCGACGTTGCCTAGCCACACTAACAAATCGCGCATTGGCAACAGCCGAACAGAACTCTTCGGAGACGCGGCCCGGCTTGTCCGACGTCGCGACGTAACCGCTGCGCCGGCGGAAAAAGCACGGGAACAATGGATCTCGCTTATTCTCAGGCATTCGCACCGCGACTTCTCCGCCGCAATAGAATCGCGAGGGTGAAGTTGAATAGGCACCGCATCCCGTCGTCGGAGTGGGACTACTGCACGATCACCGAGCTCGTCGAGGGGCTGCGGTCCCGACGGATTTCTGCTGCAGAAGTCGTGGACCACACGATCGCGCGCGTCGAAGCTCTGGATAGCGATGTCAACGCCGTCGTCGTCCGCGACTTCGAGCGCGCGCGAGCGGCGGCCAAAGCATCCGACGCCGCGCTGGCGCGCGGCGAGCGAAGGCCGCTGTTGGGCGTACCGATGACAATCAAGGAAGCCTTCAACGTGGCCGGGCTTCCCACGACATGGGGTTCACCGCAGTTCGCCCACTTCGTGCCCGAAGACGACGCACTCGTCGTATCCCGGTTGAGATGCGCGGGTGCAATCGTCCTGGGCAAGACGAATGTGCCGCTGGCACTGGCAGATTTTCAGTCGTACAACGAGATATACGGGACGACGAACAATCCGTGGGACTTGGGCCGCTCGCCCGGCGGTTCCTCGGGTGGGTCTGCGGCAGCGCTCGCCGCGGGCTTTGGTCCACTGTCGTTCGGGTCAGACATCGGTGGATCGCTGCGGATGCCTGCGCACTTCTGCGGTGTGTACGCACACAAGCCGTCACTCGGTTTGGTTCCTATGCGTGGCTACAACGCCCCACCGTCGGCGCCGTTACCGGGCCACGGCGACCTTGCTGTGCTGGGCCCGATGACCAGAACCGCAGCAGACCTTACGCTGGCATTGGATGTGGTCGCCGGGCCCGATGAGCAGAGCGAGGGGATCGGCTATCGGCTGGCACTCCCCCCGCCGCGACACGCGCGCCTCGCGGACTTCCGTGTCCTCGTCATCGACACGCATCCGTTGATGCCGACGGGCAACGCCGTCCGTGACGCGATCCATCGGTTGTCCGACCGGATCGCCAAGACGGGTGCCAAGGTCGCGCATTCCGCCGCCTCGCTGCCTGACCTCGCGGATTCTGCGCGGTTGTACATGCGCCTGTTGACTTCGGCCAAGAGCGTGGGCATGCCGCGGGACCACTATGAGGAGGCGAAACTGGCGGCCGCTTCACTGGATCCCGCTGATACCAGCCTGCAAGCCGAGCGCACCCGCGGCACCGTCATGACCCATCGCGATTGGCTCGAAACCGACCGGGCGCGTCTGCGGATCGAGCAGCGCTGGAGCGAGTTCTTTCACGACTGGGACGTCGTCGTGTACCCATCGGCTTCGGTACCGGCCTTCCCGCACGACCATTCTGTGCCCATCGAGGCGCGACACCTCGGGATCGACGGTGACCAGTACCCCTACTACGACGCGTGTTTCGTGTGGGCCGACCCTGCCGGTACCTGCGGGCTCCCCGCAACCGCGGCACCGATCGACCAGTCGCCCGCCGGTCTACCGATCGGCGTGCAAATCGTCGGCCCGTTTCTCGAGGATCGCACCACGATCACGTTTGCTGAGCTTCTGGAACGCGAATACGGCGGCTTCATCCCCCCACCTGGTTACGCGGAATAATCGGCCCGCTGGACATGCGGCGACTGACAGTCCGCCGCAACGCCGTTTCGTCGCCAGCACGTGGGCTTGCGTTCACGTAGCGGACGTCAATTGCGCGCCTGGTGTGCAAACGCCGCTGCCAGACTGACGGCCTGCGCGCCGCCGGACACCTCGGTATGGTGCTGGCACAGTCTCTAGGGAGTAGGACTCAGAATGACCGATCTCGATCACACGCCCTCCGACGGAATCTCCGCGACCAGCGCCGCACCGGCTGACCTGGTCGAGCACTCCCGCACCGGGATGGGCGCACCCGCGCTACAGCGGGCGATCACCGACCACATCCGCTACTCGA
>JBEKNM010000546.1:0-3544 GCA_049522835.1 Mycobacterium sp. | reverse complement strand
ACGGCCGCGCCCTTTGATTTGGCCCCGCTGATTTGGCCCAAAAAAGGGCCATGCCGACCTGATGTCTGTCAGGTCGGCATGGGTTCCTCCCCTTAGCGCGGGCCGGCCAACCTACTAGTTGTTAGCTGGACGAGGCTGGCCGCGGGCCGCACGGTGCTGGTGGCTCGGAGACCACGGGTGCAAGAGTCAGCGCCCGAAGAATCCGTGATGGCCGCCGCCGAAGAATCCGTGCCGGCCGCCAAATCCGTGATGGCCGCCGCCGAAGAATCCGTGCCGGCCGCCAAATCCGCCGTGGTGGCCGCCGAAGCCGCCGTGGTGGCCGCCGAAGCCGCCATGAGTAGGGATCACGCCAGGGCTAAGCGGTGCGCCGCCGTGCGGGCCGGCAATCGCAAAGCTTGTGGCGGGAGCGGCTGCAGGGGCGGCCTGTGCCGCGGGGATGCTGCCGAATAACATCGCGCCGGTCAGCGCGCCGGCGCCCACAGCACCGGCAGCCGCGCTGCGGACTGAACGCAGTGAGATCAACATGGGGGCTCCTTCCAAGATTCTGTTCTGACACCACGAACGCTACATCCGAATTTCTGGGCAAACAATAGAAATAACATTGTAAAATGCTGAGAGCCCGACATTAATTCGGCATTGACCACCGGCCAAATAGTGCGAACTACGTATTTCATACAACCAGTTTGCGCTAATACTCATGTAAGCCTTTCAGGATCTCTGCAGATACTGAGATCAGTATCTCCTCGATCAGCCTGAAGCCCAGTTCAGTGGGTGTTTACTGATGTACGGATCTACGTACCTCCGCGCTTCAGTACCTCATGATTTACCGCATCCCGCGCGCACAACAAGAGAAATAGCATTCACGTTCACCGATCGTTAGCGTGAGCGAGATTGCAGACCATATTCTCCCAGACAGCATCCCCGGGGCTGTGAATCATATTCCACGCAGCTATCCTTCTAAAAACGTTGGGAAAACGCTGCTAGAACGCGGGTACCCGCCCAAACCCAGCTGCGCCGGGCCGGTCACGCTCGCCCGCTCCCCGACGCGCCCATAAGGTGGCGTTCAGTACGAGAATCCGCATCGCCTCATATACTGATGTACTGATCTACTGAGTAGCTCCCGGGCCTTCACACAGGCCCCAGCCAGGAAGGTCGCCGCAGTTGAGCATCAACCCAGGTCACAACGAACCCCACGGCGGGCCATTCCGCCCACCCATGTCAGCGCCCACCCCACCCGCCGACGCGACACCAACCCAACGCCTCACCAGCTTCCGACAACCCAACCCCCAACGAATCATCAAGCCACCGACAAACAACCAACCCGCACGTACCCAACGAACACGACGTACCGTCGACCTCCCCGCCGCAACACACCGCGCCCTCGACATCTGGCAACGAGAGGCCGCCGACCGCCTCGGAGTCGCCCGCGTGACCGGACAAGAAGTCCTCACCGCACTCATCGACCAACTTCTGATCGACCCCAAACTCGCAGCCCAAGTCACCCGCGCCATCCAGACCGGGCGCTGACCGGCCCGCCAAGACCCAGAGCCGCTAGTCACTAGTCGACTCCCACTTCGCGCAGGGGCACCCGACTCACACGACCGCCGGACCGATCCACAGCGCGGGCCGATACGTGTCTGATCACGGCGCCGCCAATCCGTCGATGACAAAGTTCGGTGATGCGCTCGGCCTGCCGCTTTCCCCTGGGCCCGGGCATCTCCGACCACGCCGACCTACAAGCCATCATGGCCCGGCTACCCCAACCCAACCCCGCCACATAGCGATCGCAGTAAATCGAGCCCTGCGGAAGGCCCAGTCAGGGCTTGCGCCCCAAGATTCCGGTCAGCCCCTTTGAACTGCCGTTACGTGTACTCCGGAGTTATTGGCTACCCGTGATCCGCATTCCTTGGACGTACTCATCTCTTTGACGTAGAGGCTGATCCGAACCGGAATTCGACCACGTCGCCGTCGGCCATGACGTAGTCCTTGCCTTCTATCCGGACCTTGCCGGCGGCTTTGGCGGCAGCCATGGACCCGGCGGCGATCAGGTCGTCATAGGAGACGATCTCGGCTTTGATGAAGCCTTTCTCGAAGTCGGTGTGAATCACCCCGGCGGCCTTCGGCGCGGTATCGCCTTGATGGATAGTCCACGCCCGCGCCTCCTTCGGGCCCGCCGTCAGGAAGGTTTGCAGCGCCAGCGTGTGGAAACCCGCTCGTGCCAGCGCGTCCAGCCCCCGTTCGGTCTGGCCGATCGATTCGAGCAGCTCGGCGGCCGATTCGTCATCAAGCTCAGCCAATTCGGACTCGATTGCGGCGTCCAAGAACACCGCATCCGCGGGCGCAATGAGCTGGCGCAGCTCGGCGATCCTTGCGGCGTCGGTGAGCACCCCCTCGTCGGCATTGAACACATACAGGAACGGCTTGGTAGTCAACAGGTTCAGCTCACGCAGTACGGAGGCATCCCCACCTGCGCCGAACAGGGTCGTCCCGCCGTCCAGCACCTGCTGAGCGCTCAACGCCGCGTCGTAGACCGGCTTGCGCTCCTTGTTGTTGCGGGCTTCTTTCTCCAGCCTCGGCAGTGCGCGCTCGAGGGTTTGCAGGTCGGCCAGGATCAACTCGGTCTCGACGACCTCGATATCGGATTTGGGATCCACCTGCCCAGTGACGTGTGTCACGTCGTCGTCGGAGAACACCCGGACCACCTGGCAGATGGCGTCGCATTCGCGGATATGGGCCAGAAACTTGTTGCCCAGCCCGGCGCCCTCGGACGCACCCTTGACCAGGCCGGCGATGTCGACGAAGGTCACCGGCGCCGCCACGATGCGCTCGGAGTCGAATAGCTCCGCCAGCTTGGCCAGTCGCGGATCGGGCAGCGAAACGACACCCTCATTCGGTTCGATCGTCGCGAACGGATAGTTGGCCGCCACCACGTTGTTTTGGGTCAGCGCGTTGAACAGTGTCGACTTGCCGACATTGGGCAGACCCACGATTCCTAGGCTCAAGCTCACGGGGAACCAAGTCTAAGACTCAGCCGCGAGGTCAGCCGCTGTGGATCATTTCGGGATCATTTCGGGATCGCACCGGCATGGCACGCCTGGCATCGCTACACGGTATTTACGGGCGTTTCGGCCCATAACCGGTACGGTCAACTTGTGTCAACACAGCGGGGAAGGTCGACGGTAGCAGCTACCCATCGCTCGATCCACCCCAATATCCCAGGTGTGCCGTGGTGGGCAGCTGTGCTTATCGCCACAGCCGCGACCGCCATCGGATATGCGATCGACGCCGGATCGGGTCACAAGGAGCTGACACACGTATTCGCCGCCCTTTATATCGCCGGCTGCGTGGTAGCGGTGCTGGTTGTGCGGCAGACCGGAGTGTTCACCGCGGTGATCCAGCCGCCGCTGATACTTTTCTGCGCTGTACCGGGCGCCTACTGGCTGTTCCACGGAGCCAAGATCGGCAGTATCAAAGACCTCCTGATCAACTGCGGCTATCCGCTCATCGAGCGCTTCCCGATGATGCTGGGCACCGCCGGCGGCGT
>JBEKNM010000545.1:0-3559 GCA_049522835.1 Mycobacterium sp. | reverse complement strand
GAGATGGGCTGGACCGCGCTGATGGTCTGTTGCTTGTTGGTCGCAAATGCGTTGGACACCGAATTGAGGCAATCCATGTTGGGGGGTTTGCCATCGACGCAGTTGCCCCAAAACAACTTGAAGCTCATGGTGTTGCCTGACGTCGGGACGGAATTGCAGTCCTGTTCGCCTAGACCGGTCTGGGTGCGCTGGGGTGCCGGGAATGTTCTGCCGATCGCCTGGCTGATGTCGGCCCCGCTGAGCAGCACACATAGATTCGCGGGCACACGTACAAGATCGGCGCTGTTCGCCGAGCCTTCACCGTCGCCGCACGCCGACAGCACAAGAGCAGCCCCCAGCAACGTCGCCGCATCGGTGACCGCCCGTCTGCTCAGCATGGCCTGCTCCTTTTACGGCTCCCTCAAGCACCTGCCTGCTGGTGCCGTTCAACTTAGCCGCCGATCTGCGCTGTTGTGACCACAAAGCCTCCGCCTGGGTCGAAGCCGTCTTAGCCCTGTCAGAACAAGGCGAGCTGCTCGTCGAGCGCGGCGGCGTCGGCGAATTCCTCGATGCTGGTCCCGCCGACGACGGCCCGGACAGAGTCCATGAACAGCGCGTCGGAAAGAACCGGAACCCCCATTTGCCGGGCGAGGTAGCCCTTGCCCTGCTCTACGGCTTCGTCGTTGCAGATCACCAGCGAGGTCTGGCGGTCGACGGCGTCGCTATAGGCCAACCCGGCGTGCAGGATCCGCTCGACGAGCTCCTCATGCGTCCGGGCCACCTCGGCCGCCAAGGCCACCCGCATGCCCTGGACCAGCGGCCTGCCGCGGACATATTGCCCCGGGTTGAGATACGGGCAGGGCATCCGGGAAGCCAGCACCTTCAGCGGTCGCAGCTCGTCGTGAGTCACCCGGCCGTTGGGCCACCGGCGCCGGGTCACCGGATGCACGGGCAGCCAGACGTCGCGTTCGCGCGCCCGCTCGAGGGCTGCTGCCAGCACCCCGGTCAACACCACAGCGTCGTCGAAGGCGTCGTGCGGCCGTTCCTGGGTCACGCCCCAGTGCGCCGCGAGCGTCTCCAATCGCAGATTCTGGATGCCGAGGTTCAGTCGCCGGGCCAGCTCAACCGTGCACATGACGTTGTCGACGGGGAGTTCGGCTCCGGCGATCTCGGCCTCCGCGGCCAGGAAGGCGTAGTCGAACGCGACATTGTGTGCCACCAGGGTGCGGCCGCGCAGCACCTCGACCACGTCACCAACCATGTCGGCGAATTGCGGCTGATCTTCGAGCATGGCAGCGGTCAGGCCATGTATGTGGGTGGGACCCGGGTCCACCCCGGGATTGAGCAGGCTGACCACGGATTGCTCCACGCGGCCGTCGGCATCGAGGCCGAGTACCGCAAGACTGATGACGCGCGCCTGACCCGGCCGAAAGCCCGAGGTCTCGACGTCGATGACGGCCCAACCCGCGTCCGGCTCGCTGGCCGGCCGACCCCAGGGCATCGGGTTCATGAAACTGAGGATGGCACGTCAGACCGACATCACCTGGTCGCTGCGCATCGTGTCGGCACTGAACTCGATGACGGCGACCCGCTGCGCCCGGCAAAAAGCGCCGAGCTTGCGATCGCCCTTAAACTGCGCGGGTGGTTACCACCCGCGCACGTCTGGCCCTCGCCGCAGGAGCGAGCGCGCGGTGGGCGTCGCGGGTCACCGGACGCGGGGCCGGGGCGATGATCGGTGGCCTAGTCACGATGACGCTGGACCGCTCGATTCTGCGACAGCTCGGGGCGGGCCGGCGCACCGTCGTCGTCACCGGGACCAACGGCAAGTCGACGACCACCCGGATGACCGCGGCCGCGCTAGAGACGTTGGGCCCAAATGGATCAGTGGCCACCAACGCTGAGGGCGCCAACATGGACGCAGGTTTGGTAGCCGCGCTGGCCGCTGACCGCCAGGCCGGGCTGGCGGCCCTGGAAGTCGACGAGATGCACGTGCCGCACGTTTCCGACGCAGTCAAACCCTGCGTCATCGTCCTGCTCAACCTGTCGCGCGACCAGTTGGACCGGGTCGGCGAGATCAACGTGATCGAACGCACGCTGCGGTCCGGCCTGGCACGGCATCCGAAGGCGGTCGTGGTCGCCAATTGTGACGACGTGTTGATGACCTCGGCGGCGTACGACAGCGCGAACGTGGTGTGGGTGGCCGCGGGCGGCGCGTGGTCCGGCGACTCGGTTAGCTGTCCGCGCAGCGGCGAGGTCATCGTCCGCGACAAGGGCCACTGGTACAGCACCGGCGCCGACTTCAAGCGGCCCAGCCCGCACTGGTGGTTCGACGACGACACCCTCTACGGGCCCGACGGGCTGACCCTGTCGATGCGGCTGGCGCTGCCCGGCTCGGTGAATCGCGGCAACGCCGCCCAGGCCGTCGCCGCCGCCGTCGCCCTGGGCGCCGATCCGGCTTTGGCCGTCGCGGCAGTTTCCCGGGTCGACGAAGTAGCCGGACGCTACCGGACCGTCCGTATCGGCGAACACGACGCGCGAATCCTGCTGGCCAAGAATCCGGCCGGCTGGCAGGAAGCGCTATCAATGGTGGACAAGCACGCGGCCGGGGTGGTCATCTCGGTCAACGGGCAGGTGCCTGACGGCGAGGACCTGTCTTGGCTGTGGGATGTGCGCTTCGAACACTTCGAGGAGGCTGCCGTGGTGGCTGCAGGCGAGCGTGGGACTGACCTCGCGGTGCGCCTCGGCTATGCAGGCGTCGAGCACACCCTGGTGCACGACACTATGGCGGCCATCGCGTCCTGCCCGCCCGGGCGAGTGGAAGTGGTCGCCAACTACACCGCGTTCCTTCAGCTGCAGCGGAGGTTGGCACGCCATGGCTGAGTCGAAGGTCCGCGTCGGGTTGGTGCTGCCCGACGTCATGGGCACCTACGGCGACGGCGGTAACGCCGTGGTGCTGCGCCAACGGCTGCTCTTGCGGGGTATTGCCGCTGAGATCGTCGAGATCACGCTGGCCGATCCGGTGCCTGAGTCGTTAGACCTGTACACCCTGGGCGGTGCCGAGGACTACGCGCAGCGGCTGGCCACCAGGCACCTCCTGCGGTACCCGGGCCTGCAGCGCGCGGCTGCCCGGGGTGCGCCGGTGCTGGCGATCTGTGCGGCTGTCCAGGTGCTCGGGCATTGGTACGAGACATCGTCGGGGGAACGGGTCGACGGCGTTGGCCTGCTGGATGCGACCACCGCACCGCAAGAAACGCGGACCATCGGTGAGCTGGTGACCAAGCCGTTGCTGGCCGGCGTGACAGAAAGCCTCACCGGCTTCGAAAACCACCGCGGGGGCACCATTCTGGGGTTCACCGCGTCGCCGCTGGGCGCAGTAGTCAAGGGCGCGGGCAACCGGACCGGTGATGGCTTTGACGGCGCGGTTCAGGGCAGTGTGGTCGCCACCTACATGCACGGACCGTGTCTGGCCCGCAACCCGCAGCTGGCTGACCTGCTGCTGAGCAAGGTGGTGGGTGAGCTGACGCCGCTGGAGCTGACCGAAGTGGAGTTGTTGCGCCGCGAGCGACTAGCGGCTCGCTAG
>JBEKNM010000544.1:0-3577 GCA_049522835.1 Mycobacterium sp. | reverse complement strand
ACCCACGACAACTGGGACGAGTACGACCGGGTCATGGCCAAAGAGCGGCGCGCTGTGGTGTTGATCGAGCCCGGCCGCGTGTACAGCAACGGCTGAGCTCCCCATAATCAAAGGCTGGGCCTGTGCTCCCAAGTTAGGCTGCAGCCGTGACGCTGCAGATCGACGACGAAAACCGGGTGCGCACCTTCACCCTGAACCGGCCCGAAGCGCTGAACGCCTTCAACGAGGCTCTCTACGACGCGACCGCCGAGGCGCTGCTGGCCGCCGCCGACGATCCCGAGGTCGCCGTCGTCTTGCTGACCGGCGCCGGACGCGGCTTCAGCGCCGGGACTGACCTCGCCGAGATGCAGGCACGCATCACCGACCCAAACTTCACTCCGGGGAAGCACGGGTTCCCCGGCCTGATCGACGCGCTCAGTGCCTTCCCCAAGCCGCTGATCTGCGCGGTGAACGGCGTCGGGATTGGGATCGGGGCCACCATCCTCGGCTACGCAGATCTGGTTTTCATGTCGTCGACCGCGCGCCTGAAATGTCCCTTCACCAGCTTGGGCGTGGCACCAGAAGCGGCCTCCTCGTATCTGCTGCCGCAACTGGTGGGCCGACAGAACGCCGCCTGGCTGTTGATGTCCTCGGAATGGATCGACGCCGAGGAGACTTTGCGGATGGGGCTGGTCTGGCGGGTCTGCGACCCCGACGAGTTGCTGCCCGAAGCCCGCCGGTATGCCGAAATCCTTGCCTCCCGGCCAATCTCGAGCCTGATGGCGGTCAAGCACACGATGGTCGAACCGATCCGTCCTGGGATTGCGGCGGCCACCGCACGGGAGAACGCTCATTTCGCCGCACTGATGGGAGCCCAAGCCAACGCCGCGGCGCTCGCGGACTTCACCGAGCGACGGCGCAGCTAACCAGCCGATGGGGCGCGGTCGAGTTTGGCCTCTGATTTGGCGGCGATGATCGCCCGCAGCGTGCGCCGGCAGCGCCCGCAGTCGCCGCCCGCCCCGCACGCGGCGGCAACCTCTTTGGATGTGGACGCACCCTCTGCGACGGCGTCGGACACGGTTTGACTAGTGACCCCGACACACAGGCAGACGTACATCAGCACACCCCCCGCACGCGGGCTAAAGTCGCACCAGGCCCCATGTTAGCCGAGCCTAACATAACTAGGTGTACCTAACCTAAGTTAACGTGCCCTGACCTCCACGGGCGACACAGTGAGCCCAGCCAAACCTTGCTGGAAGATTCGAAACCGGCATGGCAAAGTGCTGCTCAGCCCTGCGGTGTGCTCCAGCCCAGCCCACCTGCAGCGGTCTGCCATGACAGCCCTCACATCGTAGGAGTGATCATGCAAGGTGATCCGGACGTTTTGCGCCTGCTCAACGAACAATTGACCAGCGAGCTCACCGCTATCAACCAGTATTTCCTGCATTCCAAGATGCAAGACAACTGGGGCTTTACCGAGTTGGCGGAGCACACTCGCGCGGAGTCCTTCGACGAAATGCGGCACGCAGAGGCGATCACCGACCGCATTTTGATACTGGATGGCCTGCCGAACTACCAGCGTCTCTTCTCGTTACGCATCGGCCAGACGCTGCGCGAGCAGTTCGAGGCCGATCTGGCGATCGAGTACGACGTGTTGAACCGCCTCAAGCCGGGAATCATCATGTGCCGCGAGAAGGAGGACAGCACCAGCGCCATACTGCTGGAAAAGATCGTGGCCGACGAGGAACTACACGTCGACTATCTGGAGACCCAGCTGGAGCTGATGGAGAAGCTGGGCGAGGAGCTGTACTCGGCGCAATGTGTCTCCCGGCCGCCGACCTGACATGTGAAGGCTGACGAACGTGACGTTGCAGTCACGTTCGCGCCCGACAGTGACTGTGGCGTCACGCTCGGCCCGGTGCGGGCTGCGGCGCGGGCGTACCATCACGCCATGAGCCGAATCGGAACATTCGCCGACGACGACCTGGCCGGCTGGATTTTGAAATCACCCGACCTCGGCGGCGCGCTCGCCGGCTTCAGCCGGGCGGTCTACACCAAGAACCGGCTGCCGTTGCGCACCCGCGAGCTCGCGCGGGCGGTGATAGCCCACGACAACGAATGCATCGTCTGCGTCAACACCCGCGACGCCGACGGGCCCGCCGAAGGCGTCGACGAAGAGCTCTACGATCACGCATTGGAGTGGCGCACCTGGCCCGGCTACAGCGAGCAGGAGCGGCTGGCGGCCGAGTTCGCGCACCGGTTCGCCACCGAGCACAAGGTGCTGCGCGACGACGAAGAGTTCTGGAGCCGCTGCGCCGAACACTTCTCCGACGAGTTGCTTGCCGATCTGGCCATGTCGTGCGCGCTCTGGATCGGCATGGGACGCGTTCTGCGGACCCTGGATATCGCCCAGGCCTGCAAACTGACCCTGCCCAGCCGGGTCTAACCAGCACGCGATCTCTGGGCCTGGTCAGCGCTCGGCCCGGGCCAGTCCGCGGCGCAGAATTGCTGCCATGACTGCCACTCCGCTCGCCGCGGCGGCGATCGCGCAACTGGAGGCCGAGGGCGTCGATACTGTCATCGGCACAGTCGTGAATCCCGCCGGGCTCACGCAGGCTAAGACAGTGCCGATCCGCCGGACCAATACGTTCGCCGATCCCGGCTTGGGTGCCAGTCCCTCGTGGCATGCGTTCGCCATCGACCAGAGCGGCATCGCGTTCACCGACGACGTCGGCGTCGTCGGTGATCAACGCCTCCGGATCGACCTGTCCGCGTTGCGCATCATCGGCGACGGGTTGGCGTGGGCGCCCGCCGCGTTCTTCGAGCAAGACGGCACACCTGTCCCGGCGTGTAGTCGCGGAACACTGAAACGCATCGAGGACGCACTCGCCGGGGCCGGTATCGACGCACTGATCGGCCATGAAATCGAATTCCTGCTGGTCGATCCGGACGGTGGCCGCCTTCCGTCGGTGTTGTGGGCACAGTACGGGCTTGTCGGTGTACTCGAGCACGAAGCGTTCATTCGCGACGTCAACGCGGCAGCCGCGGTGGCCGGCGTCGGGATCGAGCAGTTTCATCCCGAGTACGGCGCCAACCAGTTCGAGATTTCGTTGTCGCCGCTGGCGCCGGTGGCGGCCGCCGACCAGTTGGCGCTGACCCGGATCATCATCGGCCGTGCCGCCCGCCGCCACGGCCTGCGGGTCAGCCTGTCGCCGGTGCCCTTCGCCTGCAGCGTCGGGTCCGGCGCTCATCAGCACTTCTCGCTGACAACGTCGGAGGGACCGCTGTTTTCCGACGGAGCGGGTGTCGAGGGGATGACGCCGGCAGGCGAAAGCGCGATAGCCGGCGTGGTTGGCGGACTGCCGCAAGCCCAGGGCGTGCTGTGCGGATCGATCGTGTCCGGTTTGCGGCTGCAGCCCGGCAACTGGGCCGGGGTCTATGCATGCTGGGGGACCGAGAATCGCGAAGCGGCAGTGCGATTCGTCAAGGGTGGGCCCGGCAGTCCGCACGGCGGGAATGTCGAAGTGAAAGTCGTCGACTCCTCGGCGAACCCCTACTTCGCGTCGGCGGCGATCCTGGGTCTGGCGCTGCACGGAAT
>JBEKNM010000543.1:0-3582 GCA_049522835.1 Mycobacterium sp. | reverse complement strand
ACCCGAACAACCGGGTTGGACGGCTGGTCGTACCGGAAGGGCGCCAGCTCGACGACACCACCGACATGAAGACGAATAAGGTGAATCCTGGCATCCTCAGCCTGATCTCCGCCGCCACCTGCGTGGATCTCGACGGCAACCGGCGGTGTGTGTCGGTGGCCGATCTGGGCGCGGCAGCGGGCAATAGCACTCCCGCCGCCCTGTCGGTCCCGGCGTGGGCGATTGAGCCGGTGACCGAACTGGGCAACGACCATCGCCGGATCGAGGGCCTCATCGCGCCGGGAACCTTCAATGTCGATCCGTCGGCCTCGCCGCAGAGCATCCTTACGAACCTGATCAGCGCCGGTGCCGTG
The DNA here is from genome assembly GCA_049522835.1 of Mycobacterium sp. GTDB lineage: Bacteria > Actinomycetota > Actinomycetes > Mycobacteriales > Mycobacteriaceae > Mycobacterium. Next base: position 3,229 of record JBEKNM010000543.1, on the reverse strand, counting down.
GAGTACATGAAGTCGGGGTTGGTGGACACCGCTAAGTCCATGAGCCTGTCGCCCTACGACATCCTGGTGGTGGCGTCGCTGGTGCAGCAAGAAGCCAACCCGCAGGATTTCCCGAAGGTTGCGCGCGTCATCTACAACCGCCTGCACGCGCACCGCACGCTGCAGTTCGACTCGACCGTGAATTACCCGCTGGACCGCCGCCAGGTGGCCACCGCCGACTCTGACCGTGCCCTGCGGACGCCATGGAACACATACGTGGCCCAAGGCCTGCCGGCAACCGCGATCTGTTCTCCCGGTATCGATGCGCTCAGTGCCGCCGAGCATCCCGAGCAAGGCGACTGGCTGTACTTCGTGACCATCGACGCCCAGGGGACGACCTTGTTCACCAAGGATTATCAACAGCATTTGGCCAATATCGAGCTGGCTAAGCGCAACGGTGTCCTCGACAGCGCGCGTTAGGAAGGTGCCCCGAAAAGCGGGAGTGCTCGGCTCGCCGATCGCACATTCCCGCTCTCCCCAACTGCACTTGGCCGCCTACCGCGCGCTGGGCCTGCGCGACTGGACCTACGAGCGCATCGAATGCGGCGCCGACGAACTGCCGGGTGTGGTCGGCGGATTCGGGCCAGAGTGGGTCGGCGTGTCGGTGACCATGCCGGGAAAATTCGCGGCCTTGCGATTCGCCGACGAGCACACCGAACGCGCGGCCCAGGTCGGATCGGCCAACACCCTGGTACGCATACCGGGGGGCTGGCGGGCCGACAACACCGACGTCGACGGGGTGAGTGGGGCGTTGGCGCCAATGGGGAAAGCATCGGGGTGGGCGTCCGGGCGGGCGCTGGTGTGCGGGTCGGGCGGCACCGCGCCTGCGGCCGTTGCCGCGTTGACCGAACTCGGTGTCACGGGCATCACCGTGGTGGCGCGAAATCCGGAGAAGGCGGCCCGGTTGGTAGACCTTGGCACGCGGATCGGCGTCGCGACCCGGTTCTGCACTCTGGACAGCGCCGGGTTGGCCGACGAGGTGGCGGGCTGCGATGTGCTGGTCAGCACCATCCCGGCCGACGTAGCGTCCCGATATGCAGACACCTTCGCCGCTGTCCCGGTGCTGCTGGATACGGTCTATGACCCGTGGCCCACGCCACTGGCGGCCGCGGTGGCCGCCGCCGGTGGCCGGGTGATCAGCGGTTTGCAGATGCTGCTGCATCAGGCGTTCGCGCAGGTGGAGCAATTCACCGGACTGCCCGCTCCGCGAGAGGCGATGACTTGCGCGTTGGAGGCATTGGACTAGCGTGCGGCAGCATGCGGTTCGGGGTGACCGTCGGTGTGGTGCTTGCCTGGCTGGTGGTGTTGAGCTGCTATGACATCCGTGCGCGTCGGCTGCCCAACGTGCTGACGCTGCCCGGCGCGGGTGTGATTCTGCTGGCCGCCTGCTTCGCCGGTCGTGGCTTGCCCGCGCTCAGCGGAGCAGCGGCGTTGACCGGGGTGTATCTGCTGGTGCACCTGGCTGCGCCGGCAGCGATGGGCGCCGGGGACGTCAAGCTGGCGATCGGCCTGGGTGCGCTGGCCGGCTGTTTCGGCGTCGCGGTGTGGTTTCTGGCTGCGCTGGCCGCGCCGCTGCTCACTGCGCTGTTGGCCCTCGGGGCGCGGGCCGGCGCCGGTGCGTCAACGGTGCCGCACGGGCCGTCGATGTGTGTAGCGACCGCAGGCGCGGCGGGGTTGGCCTTACTGGGCTAGAGGACGTGGGACTCCGTGGTCGGTTAGAGCGCATGGGACCCGTGGGAGAATAGTCAGGTGCTGCGCTGGATCACCGCCGGGGAATCGCATGGCCGCGCGTTGGTGGCCGTGGTCGAAGACATGGTCGCCGGCGTGGCCGTCACTTCCGCCGAAATCTCCGAACAATTGGCCCGCCGCCGGCTCGGCTACGGGCGGGGCGCCCGGATGGCGTTCGAGCGCGACGCGGTGACCGTGCTCGCCGGGGTACGCCACGGCATCACCCTGGGCGGGCCCATCGCCATCGAGATCGGCAACACCGAATGGCCCAAGTGGGAAACCGTGATGGCCGCCGACCCGGTCGACCCGGCCGAATTGGCGGATATTGCGCGCAATGCGCCGCTCACCCGGCCGCGACCCGGTCATGCCGACTACGCGGGCATGCTCAAGTACGGTTTCGACGACGCCCGGCCGGTGCTGGAGCGGGCCAGTGCCCGTGAGACCGCCGCGCGTGTCGCGGCAGGGACGATCGCGCGGTCGTTTCTGCGCCAGGCGCTGGGAGTCGAGGTGCTCTCACACGTCATCGCAATCGGCCCGTCGGCGCCCTACCAGGGCCCGCCGCCGCGAGCCGAAGACTTATCCAAGATCGACGCCAGCCCGGTCCGCGCGTTTGACGAGCAGGCTGAAAAATCCATGATCGCCGAGATCGAAGCGGCCAAAAAGGACGGCGACACGCTCGGCGGCGTGGTGGAGGTCGTGGTGCTGGGCCTACCGGTCGGACTGGGATCGTTCACCAGCGGCGACAACCGGCTCGACAGCCAGCTGGCCGCTGCCGTCATGGGCATACAGGCGATCAAGGGAGTGGAGATCGGCGACGGTTTCGAGACCGCGCGTCGGCGCGGCAGCCGTGCCCACGACGAGATGTACCCCGGGCCGGACGGCGTCGTCCGCTCGACCAACCGGGCAGGTGGGCTCGAAGGGGGCATGACCAACGGCCAGCCGCTGCGGGTGCGCGCCGCCATGAAGCCGATCTCCACCGTGCCGCGGGCGCTGGCCACCGTCGACATGGCAACCGGTGACGAGGCCGTCGCTATCCACCAGCGCTCGGACGTCTGCGCGGTGCCGGCCGCCGGAGTCGTGGTCGAAACCATGGTGGCGCTGGTTCTGGCCCGCGCGGTGCTGCAGAAGTTCGGCGGCGATTCGCTGACCGAAACCCGCCGCAACATCGAGGCGTACCAGCGTGCGGTCGCCGAGCGTGAATCGCCTGCCGCGCGGGCCTCGGGTTAGCAGGGGATAGGCGCACATGACACCCAAGGCCGTACTCGTGGGTTTGCCGGGCTCCGGCAAGTCCACCATCGGGCGGCGGCTGGCCAAGGCGCTCGGGGTCAGCTTGCTCGACACCGACGTGGCAATTGAGCAGCAGGCCGGCCGGACCATCGCGGACATCTTCGCCACCGACGGGGAGCAGGAGTTCCGTCGCATCGAAGAGGGTGTAGTACGCGCGGCGTTGGCCGGGCACGAC
>JBEKNM010000542.1:0-3599 GCA_049522835.1 Mycobacterium sp. | reverse complement strand
CGGTACCGCCCAAATACCACCTCATCCACCGGCCAGCCTTCCTCACCCCACCCGGCCTGCGATGCTACCTAAGCCCCTCCTCGAGTTGCCGGCTAGGACCTTCGCTCTGGTGGCTGGCGAATTTGTTCGTCGTTGCTCTGGCGCCCCGGGCGGACTGCGGCGGCGACGCCAAGCGCAAGCTTTAGACCATGTCTTTCTTGGTTAGCCACCGCATCACCGGCCAGCCGACGAAGACGGGTAGCCAGCAGGTGAGCACCCGATACAGCAGAACCGACGGCACAGCCACCGCCGCCGGTACCCCGAAGGCCGCGAGACCACCGATCAGCGCCGCTTCGACGGCACCGACGCCGCCGGGTGTCGGTGCGGCTGAGGCGAGTGTTCCCCCGACCATCGTCACCACGGTGCAGGTGACGAACGTCGCGCCGCCGCCGAAGGCTTCGACGCTGGTCCAGAGTGCCAACGCGGCGCCGAGAGTTGTTCCGGCACAACCGAGTACGATCAACGAGAATCGTTTTGGTTCGCGGACCAGCTCGATGAGATCTTTGGTGACCTCGTTGAGCCTCGGGCGCACCGCCGTCCCCAGCCAGTGGCGCAGCTTGGGCACGAACAGAAAGGTGCCGACGATACCCAGTGCGACACCTGCGATTAGATAAAGCACCGCCGCACTCGGGACGAAATGTGCGAGGTCCGTCGACGCGCCCGCAACAGTACTGAACAAGATCAGCAACAAGATGTGCATGATCACCTGCACTGATTGCTGTATCGCCACCGCGGCGGTGGCTCGCACCGCGGTCAGGCCCCCCTTCTGCAGGATCCGGGTGCTGAGTGCGAGCCCGCCGACTCCGGCCGGAGTGGTGGTTGCGGCAAAGGTATTGGCCACCTGCGCAATTGAAAGCTTCCAGAAGTTCACCTGGCCGTCGGTACAGGCCCACAGAGCGGCCGCCGCGCCCACATACGTCATCGCCGATATCCCCAACCCCAGCAGCGCCCACCAATAGTTCGCGTTCCTTAGCTCGGAGAAGAACGTAGGCACGGTACTGATGAACGGATATGCGACATAGACCAGCGCACCGAGTAGCACCAGTTGAATGACCTGATTGCGGGTGAACCGGGTGATGGTTTGGGTTTTGATCTGGTCCGCGCCGGTTTGGCGTTTGACCTCGGCGCGGCTGCTGGACATGACGACGCCCGCGTTTGCCACCGATTCCCGGATCCGTTTTGGCACAGCCGCTCTGGTGAGTCTGCGCGAGGCGGTCAGGATGGTGTCTTTACCGAACGCTTCGATCGCTGCACCCACTGCGGACTCCGCGCCGTACAGTGCCGACGTCGTCACCAGGAGTTGGGCAAGGTCGGATTGAAGTTGGGCGTCGGTGGCGCCGTACTCGGCGCTGCCGAATCCGCCGAAAATCACGGCGCCGTCGTCGACCGTGATCTCATTGCCGCGTAGGTCGCCGTGCGAGATCTGGCAGTCGTGCAGCGTCCGCAACGATTCCCACACGTGTTCGACCGGTGTGGTCTTTGCGCATTCTTCGAGCGGGATCCCCCGAATGGGATGGTGCGCGTACATCGTCCATCCCCGGTCGAGGGTGGCGACGCCGATCGTCGAGGTGTTGGCGGCACCCGCGTCACCGATGGCAATGGCCATAAGTGCGCGATGCTCGACAGCGCGTCGCATGGACGGCTGCAAGGGGGCGGTCTCGGTGCCACGCAGCCTCAGCTTGCGCCAGAGCTGTCGCAGTGCGCCGCCGCTGCGTTGATGTGGGCCCCACAACTCGATCGCCGCTTGGATCGCTGCATCATTCGGATCACGGCAATCGGCCGAAAGAACAAGCGCTCCGGGTCCGGCCGGCCGGACGACCAATAGCCGCGACACAACGAATCCGCGTTTAGCCATCGCACGAACGGCACCGTCCAGCGGCACCTCTAGTGCAGGGGTGCCGACGATCAGGACAACCAAGGCTCCGACGAACCATCCGACCGCCAGCCCCACCAATGAGCGAGCCGGCACGATGGCGCTGATCAACAGATGGATCGGCACGAAGGCGAGCAGCAACGTCCACCACCAGCGTCGCCAGCGCGCCGGCTGCCAAGGGCCCGACACGGTCAGTACGGCAGCGAGCATCGCGATCCACCGCGGGTCGTCGAGCAACTGGGCTGGCAGCGTGCTGAGCCGGTCCGAGACATCGAAGTGCCAGCTGGGTGCCGCAATGCGATTGGTGCTGATCGACAACGAGAGGACGGCGATGAGCGCGGCGGCGGCATATGCGCCCATCAGATTCCATTGCCGCGCAACGATCAGGCCGATCAAGATCATGAACGGCAATGCCAGTATCGCGAAGCCGTATGCCAGATAAACCACATCGGATTGCGTCGGGGTCAGGACCCCGACGATTTCGGAGATGGATTTCTCCAGCGCGATCCACCTGGGCCGGGTGATCAGCGAACCCGTGATTACCGTGGCAAGAAAGGTCGCGGCCAGGATGAGCCGCAGGATGTCGTTGGTCCGTCGGGTCAGTGGTTGCAGCAAGCTGCCGGACACAGCGATCTCGCGCCCGTCAACCCGCATGTTCCAACGATCCTTCAGATGAGTGCCGCACGGTTAACGGCCCGCCGACAACTTAACCGGATTAACCGGATACTTTCGGCCAGCATGCATGAACCTGACGGTCAGCTTGTTCACACGCAGCGCGCGTAGGGTCGATACGTAGGCGTGCTAGCGAAATTGGAGGACACGAGAGTGGTAAGAACCGAGAACGACACCTGGGAGATCACCGAGAGTGTGGGCGCTACGGCCCTGGGCGTCGCGGCGGCCCGCGCGGCCGAAACCGAGAGCGAGAACCCGCTGATCAGCGATCCGTTTGCCCGGGTGTTCCTCGACGCCGCCGGACAAGGGATGTGGAACTGGTTTGCCGCTCCCGACCTACCTGCCGAGATCACCGAGGCCGAACCCGACCTGGTAGCGCGGATGCGGGGCATGGTCGACTACATGGCTGCGCGGACGGCGTTCTTCGACAAGTTCTTCCTCGATGCAACCCGAGCCGGGGTGCGGCAGGTGGTGATCCTGGCGGCAGGTTTGGACTCTCGGTCCTGGCGGTTGCCGTGGCCGGATGGCGTCACGGTCTACGAACTCGACCAGCCCCGGGTGCTGGAATTCAAAGCGTCGGCATTGCGGGAAAACGGCGCGGAGCCGACCTGCAACCTGGTCAATGTCCCGGTCGACCTGCGCCACGACTGGCCGGCCGCGTTAGAGCAGGCGGGTTTCGACGCCTCGGCGCCGAGTGCCTGGTCGGCTGAGGGACTACTGCCGTTTTTGCCTGCGGATGCCCAGGAGCTGCTTTTCGAGCGTGTCCAGATGCTCGGTGCCCCCGGCAGCCGGATCGCCGTGGAGGCGCCCGGTCCCGAGTTCCTCGACGAGGCCGCTCACGCCAAGCAGCGTGAGAACATGCAGCGGGTGCGCGATTTGATGGCCAAGCTGGAGCCGGAGCATGACATCCCCGACGTCCAAGACCTGTGGTACTTCGAGGAGCGCGAAGACGTCGGAGTGTGGTTGGGTCGCCACGGCTGGGACGTGACGGTGATGCCGGCAGAAGAGGTGATGG
>JBEKNM010000541.1:0-3624 GCA_049522835.1 Mycobacterium sp. | reverse complement strand
AGTCCGTTCGCGGGATCTCGGCAAGATCAGGGCGCGGCGCCGGTGAGTTCGGTGGCGAACGTAACCAGTTTTTGTCGAGCTCGCGCGCTGCGGTGTCGAGCTTGAGCATGGCTGAGCAGAGGTACCTGGGCTGGTCGGGCAGCATCCGAACGCCCTGGCCGACGCGCTTGCTCCGCTCTGGATGTAGCGCCCGGCGTCAAATCACGTAGGGCGCGATCAGGGCGGTGGCACCGAACACCATCAACCCAATCGCGAAGGCGACGATCGTAAAGCCCATCACCTGACGGACATTGAGTTTCGCGATCGCAAGCAGGGGCAGCAACCAGAACGGCTGGATCATGTTCGCGACCCCTTCGCCGACGGCGACCTCCATGGAGATCAACCCGAGGTAGGCCGGCGAGCGCTGACCGATCGCCAGCGCTGAGTCGACCGCGATCGGGCCCTGCACGGCCCAGTGTCCGCCGCCGGACGGCACGAACAGACTGATGACCAACGAGCCGATGAAGGTCAGGAACGGCAGCGTGTACTGCGTCGCGCCGCTCACGACCGCCTGGGCCAGCAGCGTCTGCAGCGGCTTGGCCTCGACGGCCGGGTGCGAGGGCAGATAACCGAGCAGGCCAACTAGGCCGCCGTATAGCGGGTACTGCAGCAGCAGCGGACCAGACACCTTCGCGGCGCCGGTGAATGCCCGGATGAACCGTATCGGTGTGCGGTGCAGCAACGCACTCGTGATCGTGAACAACATGATCATCGATGAGATGTTCAGCGCGAAACCGCTGATGCAGAAGTAGGAAATGCCCGCGGCGAACACGAGGACATTCAGGATCCACAGGTTTTCCAGCCACTCAGCAAACATTTTCTGGCCTTCGGGCTCAGCCTCCGGCTGGTCCTCGTCTTCGAACACCGCGGGATCGGGCGCAAGGCTCTGCGGAGGCTCCATGCGCCAGATGGCGAGCGCGAGGAGCGCCAGCACGACGATCACCGACAGCCAGCTGTAGGGCTGGAAGATCGTCAGCTTCAGAGGCACCGTGATGCCAGTAATTTTGTGAATCACGTTGATTGGGCTGCCGTTGTCCGTGTTCGCCAGCGCGATCGACGACGACAGTCCCTGCGTCCAGACGATGAAGCCCATGAACGCTGCCGCGATGAGGTAGCCGAAATGCGCGTCGGTGAAGCGCTTCGCGACCTGGCGGGCGACCAGTGCACCGGCGACCAGCCCGAGTCCCCAGTTGAGCAGGGAGAGTGCAGCGCTCACGCCGAAACACAGGAGGGCTCCCCGGACCTGGTTCCTCGGTTTGCTCGCGATGTAGACGATGGCCCGCTTCAGGACCGGCGCCTCGGCGAGCGTGTAGCCCGTCACGAGGATGAGGACCATCTGAAAGGCGAACGTGAAGATGTTCTGCGATCCCCACACACCGCCGTACCACGCCTTGAGCATGCCGCTGGGCGAGGAGCCGTCTACCAAAAGGGCGACCAGCGCGGCGACGATGAGGGTGAGGATGACCGCGAACAGGTACGGGTCGGGCATAAGGCGTTCGACATACCTGACACACAGCGCGGTGAGGGATTGCATGAGGCCGCGGCGTTTGGGTTTGTGTTCGTCGCCCGACGGCTTTGGCTGTTCGGTCTCGGCCTCTGGCGCCCCGCTGGTGGCTGTTGCGTCTCCGCCGGTGGCCTCGGGGTCATCGCTTGTGGCCTTAGGGGCTTCGCGCGTCGTCATTGACCTACCCTCGCCGTTTTGGTGTGGGCGCCGCCCGACTATTCATATCCGGGAAACAACAACGGCGCCCATGGTATGGCACCGTGCTCTCGTCTCCTAGCATCAGCGAGGTTCTCCTCCCGACAGTGCGGTTCATACCGGCGTTATCCCGGCGACCGAGTTTCCGGTGGACGCGAACCGTCCCCGCCGGCAAGCGGCGTTCTTAGAATCCGCCCAGTGTCGGTTCGAATCCGACTGGGGCAAGGCCGGCGGGCGTACTCGTCGGCGGTGGCCAGCTTGAGCTTGCCGCGTGCGATCCTTGGACCTGAACCAGAGCGGCTCTCAAGTAGAGCTGATGTGGTGAGCGGTCGCATCGAACATCAGCATCACCACGTCGACCACACGGTCGCGAGTCAGACTATCTGCGCTGTCCATCCACGTCATCAGAAGCTCATCGGCGGCGGCCACGATACCGAGGCCAAGCAGGAGTACATCGAACGGTGCCCGCGTGGCCAATCATGGTGATGCATAGGTAAAGCCGCGCGAGCGGGCAAGTGGGCGCACGTCTGGCGGATCGTCGGCGAGTACGCGAATGTCTCGATTTTCGACGTCGAGTCGAACGACGAGTTGCACACCCTGCTGTCTGGCTTACCGCTGTTCTCCCGTATGGACATACATGTGACACCGCTTGCGACACACCCGTCGGACATCAAGGTCTAAGACGCGTCCTCCGGCAACGACCGCAGAACGAGCGAAGTGGCGACGTCATACAGCAGCTTGGTTGTAATCCGTTTCCGCGTGCTCTGGCTTGTTATCGCAATCCGTATGGCCGCATGGATCTCTGGATCGTTGTTGGGTTCCTTCGCGTTAGGTGATTGACGTGGTTGACGGGACCTGCTGCAGGTAGCTGATCGCGGGAGTGATGTCGTAGGTGTAGTGGCCCGCCGCCGGGCCGGCTGCGACGAAGGTCAGTCCGTTGTAAATCGATGTGGCGATACCGATTACCTCGCTCAGCGGCTCTTTCAGCTGGTCGGCGGCTTGCTCGACGAGCGCGAGGAGTCCCTCGAGTGTGCCGCCATAATTGCTTGTCACAATCAGGTTGTAGATCAATTCCTCGTCCTCGGCGGTGTCATTGAGGACGATCGACGTGCCGTCTGCCGATACAGAGACGGGGCTGTCTGTGTAAAGGTCGTTGGGATTCGCGAAATCCAGCCACCACGAAGGTGTTTGGCTCGGCAGTAGGTCGTTGCTGCCGGAGATGCCGCCCCCGGATTGCTGTGCCCATCCGGCGTAGGTGTTGCCGTTGGACACGTTGGGGGCCCGCATGGGGTTGCCCCATGTGACCGACCCGCCTGCCTCGAAATCTGGCAGGTAGGCGTGCAGTGATCCGCTGGGGTTGAGGATGTAGTCGCGCCACACGGTGCTGGTGACGATCGCCCCTTGTGAGTAGCCGGCCAGCCCTTTTGGTGTCCCGAGGGGCGACGCCTGGATGTTGGTGATGAGTTGGGCGATACCGGTGTTGACGCTTGCACCCATCGGATAGACCGCCGCCGGGTAGGCGGTCGGCACCCAGTCCAACACTGGCACGGTGGCGAGTCCCGCCAACTGGTCGGCGACGAACTGCCATTCGGACGGCAGCAGCGCCACAGCGACCTGATTCGGATATTGCCCAGGATCGGTGTCGCTGGCCGCGAGCGTCCCGTCCACGGTGTAAAAGGTGAGGGTCACGCGGACCCCGACAGATGCGCATCGAGCAGCGTCATCACAGCGTCGAACATGTCGTATGTCTTGCCGTCGGGTCCGACCCATGTCCGGGTCAGCACCTTGGCCAGGGTGGTCACTTGGTCGAACACCGATGGCGTCGTGTTCGGCCCCTCCGGGTAGGGGTAGGTGCTGCCGAGGCTGAAAACTTGAGACGGCTGCAG